>JANMSU010000357.1:0-5016 GCA_031389835.1 Chloroflexota bacterium | reverse complement strand
TTCGCTCCAGCGCGTCGACGGAAAAGCTTCGACCTCCGACCTGCTGTACCTATCGGCCTTGTACGAGGCGGCGCACGCGGTCTTCTACGGCGTCATCCGCGTCGAGCCGACCTCGAGCATGACCGGCTCCTACCAAGAGTGCCGCAACATGCTGCTCTCGAAAAAGGCAGGCGCCGATCCGATCCCGGTGCTCGAGATCCTCACCAACGACGTCGCGCGCTGCGGCCACGGCGCGACCGCCGGCTCGCTGAGCGACGAGGACCTCTTCTACGTCATGACGCGCGGTCTGGACCGGTCCACCGCCGAACAGCTTCTCGTGCGTGGCTTCTTCCAGCGTGTCGTGAACGACATCCCCGACGTGCAGATCCGAGCACGCGTGACCGACGCGCTCGCGCCGCGCATCGGGCGCATCGCCGAGTCGGAGGTCGCGGCGGCATGACCATGAGCCGATACGTCTGCGTCGCTAACACGTCGGATGTCCCAACAGGCGAGGTCGCCGTGGTCGAGGTCGAGGGTCGGAGCATCTGCCTCGGGCACTGCGCCGATGGGACGTGGGGCGCCATCGACAACGTCTGCACCCACGACGGTGGCGTCCTCGGCCAGGGCGAGCTGGAAGACTGCCTGGTGGAGTGCCCCCGGCACGGCGCGCGCTTCGATCTGTTGACGGGGGAAGTGAGAGCGCTGCCGGCCGTCTTCCCAGTGAATGCGTATCCCGTGCGAGTCGTCGACGGGCGAGTTGAGGTCGATCTTGGTGTGCCGACTCGCGAGATCGAAATCGGCTAAGGGGCGGGGGCTTAGGAACTCAACCGTTTGGCACCACTCGTGCTCGCTTGTCCGTCAAACGCACGGAGGTCGACATGGAAGATCGCAAGGTCGTCGAGAAGCGCACCACCGTCACCCGCGAAGATCACGTGGATCACGTTGAGGGCCCAAAGACCACGAACGTGAACATCGGCGCCGACGGGACCACGCAGGTCCAGGAAGAGACGGAGATCGTGGACGACCCGGTGGGGTCGACCATCATCCGCCAGGAAGAGACGATCGAGAAGCACCAGCGCTAGGAGCAGGGCCCTTCCGACGCGGTATCCTCAGCCCGAAGACGCGCCGGGAGGGCCCTCTTGATCAGCAGCGCCGCACGCGATCGCATCAAGCTCGCCATCGACCAGCTCGAGGAAGGTTTCAATCGCCACGAGGAACGGTCGACCCAGGACGCCAATGAGTCGTACGAGGCCGCGCTCCAACGCGGCAAAGCGATGGGCTACCAGGAAGCCGCCCACCTCGTGAAGTCCGCACTCCACGACATCGACGTCAAGAGCCTCTGAGCGCGCGATGATCACGGCGGTCGTGCTCATCACCGCGGAGCGCGGCGCGCTTCCCAAGATCGGCGAAGACCTCGCCGCGGTCGCGGGTGTGTCCGAGGTGTACTCCGTCACAGGTGAGATCGACTTCGTCGTGATGGTCCGAGCCCGCGAGCACGAGGAGCTGGCCGAGATCGTCACCCACCGCATCGCCCAGGTGCCTGGGGTCGCGCGGACCCACACTCATGTCGCGTTCCGCGCGTACTCCAAGCTCGACCTCGAGGGCGTATTCGGTCTGGGCAGCCCACGCTAGGTTCGTTCCCAGCGCAGCGGCTCCTGGTCGGCGCCGGCATCCTGCTCCTCATCAGCGGTCTGTTCCACGTCGCGGTGTGGTTGAGCAGTGGCGCGCCATCGCTGGTCGGACCCGTGACGTGGCGCAAGCCGATCGAGTTCGGGCTCTCCGGCGCGATCATCACCTTCTCTCTCGCTTGGGTCCTTGGTCGCCTGCAGCGCTCGCCGCTCTGGGACTGGGCGGGAGCGATCGGGATCTTGTTCTTAGTGCCCGAGACCGCGCTCATCGACCTGCAGCAGTGGCGAGGCGTCCCATCGCACTTCAACTTTCAGACCGATTTTGATGGCGCGGTGTTCAGCGCCATGGCCGGCTGCATCGGCTTCGTCGCGATCGGGATCGCGATCCTTGCTCTCCGCTCGCTCGGCCGAGTCGAGGGACCGCCGGCGACCGGACTGGCCGTTCGCGCGGGGATGATCTTCCTCCTACTCGGTCAGGTGCTGGGCGGCCTCATCGTCGCGAACGGGCTCGGGCCGGACAGCACGGTCGCGAACGCGAGCATCATCGGCGCCGCAGGCGAACTCAAGGTCCCGCACGCGCTCGGGCTGCACGGACTTCAAGTGCTGGCCGTACTTGCTCTGATCCTCGAGCGCACTCGAGTCTTCCCGCGCGCTGCCGTGACCCTCGTCGCGTCCTGCGCGCTCGGATACGGCCTGCTCCTCGCGGCCGCCACGCTGCAGACGTACTCGGGCCTCGGCCCGCTTGCGCTCACGCCGCTGACGCTCATCGCGGCCCTGGTCGGCGCCGTCCTCATCGCGGGGCCGTATCTCCGCGGACTCTCTGCTCTTCGCCGAGCCTCGCTCGCCTAGACTCGCCCTCATGCAGGCCGTGGTCATGGCCGGCGGCGAGGGGAGCCGCCTGCGCCCCCTGACGATCAATCGGCCCAAGCCGATGGTCTCGATCGTCAATAAGCCGTGCCTTGGGCACATCTTCGACCTCCTCCAGCGCCACGGCATCAACGACGCTTTCGTGACGTTGCAATACCTCGCGTCGCAGATCCAGGACAGCTTCGGCGACGGCGGCGCGGTCGGGATGCGCCTCAAGTACAGCGTCGAGGAATCGCCGCTCGGGACCGGCGGCTCGGTCCGCCAGATCGGCGACGCCCTCGACGACACGTTCATAGTCATCTCCGGCGACGCTCTGACCGACATCGACCTTGCGAAGGTCATCGCCTTCCATCGCGAGCGGAAGGCCGCGGTAACGCTGACGCTGTACCACGTCGCGAACCCGCTCGAGTACGGCGTCGTCATCACAGGTGAGGACGGGCGGATCTCGAAGTTCCTCGAGAAGCCCTCCTGGGGCGAGGTCTTCTCGGACACGATCAACACCGGCATCTACGTGATCGAGCCGCGGGTCCTCGCGCGGTACAAGCCGGGTGAGGCGTTCGACTTCAGCAAGGATCTCTTCCCCGCGCTGCTGAGAGAGGGCGAGCCGCTGTACGGCTACATCGCGGAGGGGTACTGGACCGACGTCGGCTCGATCGCCGAATACGCCCGTGCGAACGCCGATCTGTTGCATGGCCGCTTGACCGCGGGCTCACTCGGCAAAGAGCTTCTTCCCGGTGTCTTCACCAACGGCGATGTCGAGATCGACGAGTCCGCGCGCCTCACCGGCCCCATCTACCTGGGGAATGGCGTGAAGATCGGCCCCCAGGTCGAGATCATCGGCCCCACCGTCATACGCGACTCAGTCACCGTCGATGTCGGCGCGGTCATCGACCGCTCGATCGTCTGGCGGAACAGCTACATCGGTGAGCGGGCGGAGCTACACGGCACGATCGTCGGCCGGCAGTGCGCGCTCAAGTCGCGCGTCACCCTCGAGGAGGGCAGCGTCATCGGCGACCACTGCATCGTCAACGAGAACGCGCGCGTCCGTAGTCAGGTGAAGATCTGGCCCGACAAGCAGATCGAGAGCGGCGCCGTCGTCGGCACGAGCCTCATCTGGGGCTCGCAGGGCCGCCGCGCGCTGTTCGGCCGCTTCGGCGTCACCGGGCTCGTGAACATCGACCTCACGGCGGAGTTCTGCGCCCGCCTCGGCGCAGCGTACGCGTCGACACTGCCGGCCGGCACGACCGTCACGATGAACCGGGACCAGCATCGCTCGAGCCGCATGCTGAAGCGCGCGCTCATGGCCGGCATCGTGTCCGCCGGGGTGCATGTGGCCGACCTGCTGCAGGCGCCGCTGCCGATCGGACGGCATCACACGCGGCGCCTCGGCGCGAGTGGCGGCGTCCATATTCGTGTATCCCCGTTCGATGCGCGGGTGTGCGACGTCAAGTTCTTCGACCGCCAGGCGCTCGATATGGACAAGACGCAGGAGCGCAAAGTGGAGACGGTGTTCTTCCGCGAGGACATCCGCCGCGTCGGCTATGCAGACGTCGGTCGCATCTTCGAGTCCCAGCGCGTCGGTGAGGCATACAGCGAGGCCTTCCTGGCCGAGATCGTCCATCGGAAGGAGATCGCTGAGCGCAACTTCAAGATCGTCGTCAACTACTCGCATGGCACCGCGGCCCAGTTCCTCCCGCCGTTGCTGAACACGCTGGGCATCGAGCTGATCGCGATCAACGGCGTGGTGTCGGAGAACGTCGGCTCCCGATCCTTCGACGAGTTCCAGAACGAGCGGCGCGAGCTCGCCGCGATCGTCGCGGCACTGAGCGCGTCGGCCGGCGTGATCATCGACGCCGGCGGCGAGAAGGTGTTCTTCGTCGACGACAAGGGCCGCAACAGCAACGACATGCACTTCCTTGCGGCTTTCGTGGCGCTGTCGGCGCGCGTCACGCCCGGTGTCGTGGCCGTGCCCGTCTACGCACCCTCTGCCATCGAGGCCGCCGTGACCGCGTTCGGCGGCAAGGTGCAGCGGGTGCGCGCCTCGGCCGAGGCGCAGATGAACCTCGCGGCGCGCGAGCACCCGCTCGTTGTCGGTGACGGTGTGGGCGGCTTCATCTTCCCGCAGTTCCATCCTTCATACGACGGGATGTTCGCGACCGTGCGCCTCCTCGAGCTCCTCGCGGTCACCGGCAAAAAGCTCTCGGAGGTCATCGACGAGACGCCGCCCGCGAATGTCGCCCGGCTTCAGGTGCCGTGCGAGTGGGAGCGCAAGGGTCGGGTCATGCGCGTGCTCGCACAGGATCCCCGGACCGAGCGCACGCGCCAGATCGATGGTGTGAAGCATCAGAGCGACGGAGAGTGGGTGCTCGTGCTGCCCGACGGCGACCGCCCGCTGTTCAACGTGTACGCCGAGGCGAAAGACGAGGCGCGCGCGTGGACCCTCGCGCAGGAGTACGCCGACCGGCTTCAGCAGCTGAGGTTGGAGGCTTGACTGTCCGGGTCGCGATCGCCCAGTGCGCGCCGGCGCTCGGCGCTTTCAAGC
>JANMSU010000336.1:0-6002 GCA_031389835.1 Chloroflexota bacterium | reverse complement strand
TCTCCCGTGATACTATTATCAAAAAGTTACTAACCCAACAATCTTTCTAAGGATCAGCAGTGCGTCGGCGATATCGATCGCGTTGTTCTGTGTCGGCTTGCCATCAACCAGCGGGGCGACATCGCCATGCAGCATGTCCGTGACAGTCGGCTGCTCCGGGCCGACCACAAAGCGCATCGCCTTGAGGGCGTCGGATATGTCCACGACTCCGTCTTCCACGATGTTTCCATCGGGGAGAATCCGGGTAATGACTCCCGTTTTAGTGGTAGTGTAGAAGATGTCCAACATGGTGACCGTAATGTTGTTGGCTCCAGGGACAAGCCCGCTGATGACGCAGCTCCAGGTGGCGATGCCGCTGCCGGAGATCGTTATGACCTTACCTGCGGTGGCGGGAGGGGCAACCTTCACCGTCGGGATTGTTGTGCCCAGTTCAACGGTCCCGCTGATCGTCTGAGTGCTGCTTCCGGTCGGCGAGCTGGTCGCATTCAGGGTCAGCACCGGCGGTATGGCATTGACTGTCCATGTGGTCGTTGTCGGGGCGTTTGAAGGTTGCTGGTTTCCGTCCGCATCCCTGCCGAAAACGGCAACGGTGTGAGTTTGGTCAGCGAGTGGGATCGGGACACCCAGGACAATCGGTGTCGAGACCAAGTCAACGGCGATAAGAGGTCCGTCGTTCAGGCTGTACTGATAGCCGACCACCCCGACTCCACCTATTGTCAGTGTGACACTGTTCAGACGCTGCCCAACGGCAGGTACGGCGTTGAGATCCAGTCGCCGCAGAACACCATCGGTGCCTTGACGCCAACCGCGCGTAACGTGATCTCCGGGAACGGCCTTGACGGCGTGTACGTCGACAGCACCGGTGGCGGCAACTCTGTCCTCGGTAACTACATCGGGGTCGGGGCCAACGGGCGAGCCGATGTCGCCAACCATCACGCCGGCGTGACGCTTCTCTCCGCTGCGAACCGCGTTCGCGGTAACGTCATCTCGGGCAACAACGGGACGAGCCCCGCGATCCCGTTCGATCACGGCATCGTGATCTCCGGCACGGCCGCGCAGCGAAACCTCGTTGAGGACAACCTGATCGGTCCGGCCGCGGACGGCACCGCCGGATTCCCGAACGCGGGCGTCGGCGTGCTCATCACGGATGGTGCGTCGAACAACACCATCGGCGGTGCGTCGGTGGACCGCAACATCATCTCGGGCAACAGCGGGAGCGGTGTAGGCCTAGGCGACGGTGCCGCCGGCAACCTGATCCAGGGCAACTGGATCGGCGTCACCGGCAACGGCCAGACCGCGCTGGGCAACGGCGGCCATGGGGTGTCGATCTTCCCCACCGCCGCGGCGGGAGCCAACACCATCCGAAACAACGTCATCGCGTCGAACACAGTGCATGGGATCGGCATCCAAAACTCCCCATACGCCCACACGATCCAGGGCAATACCATCGGGCTCGCCGCAGACGGCACGACCCCGCGCCCGAACGCGAGCACTGGTCTCTACGTCTACCTCGGCGAGACACCGCAGAGCGCGGCGATTGACATCAGCGATAACTACGTCTCCGGCAACGCCGTGCACGGCATGTACATCTACGGAGTAGATGGGGCGGCGATCACCAACAACCGGATCGGCTACACAGTTCCCGGCACGATCGCCGGCAACGGCAGCGACGGCATCGCGGTCCTGAACAGCGCGAACCTCGACATCTCCGGCAATAACATCGCGGGCAACGCGGCGGGCATCGTGCTTGGCGCGAACGACGCGGGCAACGTGCTCGCCAACAACAAGATCGTCGCGAACGGCAGCACCGGGATCCTGTTCAACAGCGCGGGCACGACGGGGAACACCGTCCTCGGCGGCAGCATTTCGGGCCATGCGCAAAAGGGCATCGAGATCGCGAACGGCGCGCAGGGTGGCGTGCAGCCGCCGGCGATCACCCAAGTTGTCTTCGGCGCGAACTTCACCGTTTCGGGCACTTCGACACCGAACGCGGTAGTGCAGATCTACGCGGATCCGGACGACGAAGGACTCGAGTTCCTCGCGGAGACGACCGCGAACGGGATCGGCAACTGGACGAACAGCACGTGGTCGCCTCCGGACACGACGGCGCTTCAAGCTGCGCTCAGGGCGGGAACGCGCAGGCTGCAGGCAACGCAAACGCACGCGTTCGGTACGTCCGAATTCTCGGCCGCGCCGAACGTGCGACCCGTCGCCTACGTCTATGCGACGGACACGGCGGCGCGCGACGCCTTCTCGAGCATGCTGACGTCGCGCGGCTACGCCGTGACTGGCGTGACCGTGGCGAACGCCGCGACCTTCGACTTCTCGACCTACATGGCGATCCTGATCGGACATGACACGGGCAACCTCTCGTCGTGGGGCACTCAGGCGTCGATCGATCAGATCAGGAACTCCGGTGTGCCGATCGTCGGCGTCGGTGAGGGCGGTTACGCGTACTTCGGCAAGCTCGGGCTCGGCATCGGCTGGCCGAATGGCTGGCACGGATCGGGTGCGACCAGCGTGAACGTCGCCGATGCGACGAATGTCCTCTGGTCGGCGCCGAATCTCGTCTCAGGCACGACGGGCGCGCTCGTTGGGCTCTACTCGAGCCCAAGCTCGTACGCGTCGATCTATTACCCCGGCGCCACGGGCAGCACCGTCACGATTGGCCGCGAGGTCGGCGACCTCACGCACTACCCGCTCATCGCGCTGGGCGACTGCTACGCACTGTGGGGCTTCGACAACAGCCCGACGACGATGACGACCGCCGGCGCGAACCTGTTCGAGAACTTCGTCGCGAACGGTGGAACGAATTGCGGCACGATCGAGCTCAGCGGCCTCGTCCGCGACGCGACCGGCACAGGCATTCCGGGCGCCACGGTCGCCGCCGTCGACGGGCTTGGGGTCACTCGCACGACGGCGACGACGAACGTGGACGGGTTCTTCACGCTCACGGTCGGCAGCGGCCCGCTCCGCTACCGCGCGTCAGCGAAGGGCTATCAGTCACAGTGGTACCAGCGGAAGCTCGACTTCGCTTCAGCCGATTCGGTCGATGCGAGCGCATTCGACGGTGGGCCGAACTTCACGCTCGCGCGCCTGATCACGGTTAGTGGCATCGCGAGATGCACGTTCAACGTTGATCCGACGCCGGTGCCAGGCGCGATCGTGAAGCTGTACACGGGGACGACTTTCGTGAGCCAGGTGACTGCAGCACTCGACACCGCTGCGTTCTCGTTCAGCAACCTCGGCCCGGGTGAGTACACACTGCAGTACGTCTCGAGCGGCGCGGCCTGCGGCGGCGCGACGCTCACGGTCAACGCGAACGGCAGCTACGCGCTGACGCCGACGACGGACTCGGTCATCCGGCTCAACAACTACAACTGGACGACCGCGTACCGCCTCACGCTCGCGCCGGATCCGGCGCCCGCGCCCACGCAGTCCGCGACGGTTCGCGAGCACATCGACCTGCTCGGGCGCGCGGCGTGGTTCAAGGTCCACCTGCCAGCGGGCAGCTCGGTCCTCCTGAAGGGGACGAACTTCGACGTCAACTACGACCTCCTGTACTTCGGCGACATCCTGAAGACGTACGACGCGCTGAGGACACCAACGACCCCTCAGGACGCGCAGCGCGGAAGCGCCGAGATGGACGGCGTGCAGGCGTCGCCGTTCGGCTTCGATTCCCCGTTCGGGTTCGACTCGCCATTTGGCTTTGACTCGCCGTTCGGGTTCGACTCGCCGTTCGGGTTCGATTCCCCGTTTGGGTTCGACTCGCCATTTGGCTTTGACTCGCCGTTCGGGTTCGACTCGCCGTTCGGCTTTGACTCGCCGTTCGGTTTCGATTCGCCGTTCGGCTTCGACTCCCCCGTGGGTCCCGACTCGCCGGTCACGACCGATGTCGCGCAGGCGTACTCGAGCGCTCAACTCCGCTCGCTCATGGGGTACTCGCTGAACAACGGCGTGGCGGACGAGACCCTGGTGCGCAACACCTGGGACACCGACGGCGACTTCTACATCCGCATCCGTGGGCGTGACGGCGCCTTCAGCGTGATCGAGCCGTTCGAGCTGAGCGTCACGCTCTTGCCGAGCGCGTGTCCGAACGTGAAGCGCGCCGACCAGCAGGTCCCGCCGATCGCCCCAGGCGGCTCGGAGGTCATCCGCGCGCAGACGAGCCCGATGACGATCATCGCTGTCGACCGAGGCCGCGTGCGCGGCAGTGACGCCGAAAAGGCCGCCCTGACCTCGTCGCTCATCGCGTTCGCAGCGCGGCCTGAGGTCCAGGGCCTCGTGCTCGACGTCGGCAAGGACGCCCGCGTGGCCTTCGCCAACATCGAGGCCGATAAAGCGGCGGCGTGCCCATACGCGAAGAACATCGTCGCGACCGAAATCGACCGGATCATCGACGGCGCGCGCGTCGCGAATGCGACGAAGTACGTGATGGTCGTCGGCAGCGACGGCGTCATCCCGTTCTTCCGGTACCCCGACCGATCGCCATTCGGCAACGAGAAGCAGTTCAAGCCGTTCGTCGAGGACACGACAGCGTCTAAGGCGGCTCTGCGGCTCGGGTACTACATGGGCCAGGACGCATACGGTTCCGTCCGAAACGTGAGCCGCGGCGATCACCTGTTCCCGATCCCAGACCTACCCGTCGGCCGGCTCGTCGAGTCGGCGTCGGAAGTGACCGCACAGCTGCTGGCCTTCAACGGCACGCTCAACGTCACCCGACGTCCTGTCTCGGTCGGCTACGACTTCATGGCCGACGGTGCGCGCGAGGTGCGTGACGAGCTCGACAAGGCCACCGGCGCGGCGAACGGCGGCAGCGTGCCGGCGACGCAGCGTCAGGTGACCGTCCAGAAGGACGGCACTTCAACGACCTACGACCTGATCCACGAAGGCACCGGCACGCCGTGGTCCGCGGACGCGTTGCGTGCGGCGTGGCTCGACGAGCGGCACGACATCGCGTTCCTGGGCGGGCACTTCAGCGACAACGCTGCGCTCGCCGCCGACGGGATGACGATCCTCACGGCGCAGGACCTGGCGGCGGCGTCGGCGGATCTGAGCAACACCATCATCCTCGGACAGGGCTGCCACCTCGGGTACAACCTCGTGGACCCCGACGGCTTCTTTGACGCGAATGGTCAGCCATTGCTGCCGACACTGGACTGGGCGCAGGCTGCGGCGCAGCGCCGCGTCGGCGCGCTGATCGCGGGCGTCGGCTATCAATTCGGCGCCGGTCCCGACAAGGACAACGGCGACGTGGGCAACATCGTCGAGTACGGCGAGCGCTTGTACGTGAACATCGCGAAACAGCTGCGCTCGCACGCGCCCGGCAGCGTCGCCATTGGCAAGGCATTCATCGAGGGCAAGCGTGACTACCTCGCGGTCGTGGGCTCGTACATGGACGCGCTCCACGAGAAGCAGATCGCGGAGACGACGCTGTTCGGCTTCCCGATGCTCAGCGTGCAGCTCGCCGGCACCCCGCCAGCGACCGGCACCGTCCAGTCCGTCGCGCCCGACGCGAGCGGCAACATCAACGTGTCGTTCCCGGACGGCGACGCAGAACGCGGTCTGCAGTGGCACGGTGGCTTCTACACCGGCCCGTTCGGCATGCTCGGCGTGCCCGGCCTGCCGATCCTTCCGGTCGACCTTGGTGACGCGAGCCGCACGGGCACGGGCGGTACGCAGATGGTCCTCCGCGGGCTCGGCTTCCGCGGCGGGACCTACACGGATGTCGATATGCACCGCGGTGTCGACACGTTCCGTCCGACGATCTCCTCACCCGTAACGGACCAGAACGCGACGCTCACGCACGCGTATCGCTCGTCGATCTTCTATCCGACACCGGCGCGGCTCGCGACGGTGAACTACCTCGCGGCGCTCGCCCGCGGCACGTCCTACCTCGTGCTGACGCCGGCCGAGTACCGATCCGCGTCGGCGTCGTCGGACACCGGCACGCTGCGTACATACAGCAGCCTCTCGGTGCGTCCGTACTACCGCACCCCGCA
>JANMSU010000334.1:0-5202 GCA_031389835.1 Chloroflexota bacterium | reverse complement strand
AATTCCTACGCACTCGCTGCCTAGTCAGTGAGCGTCCTCCCGGTCTCCCCTTCGCGGGCCGGGAAGGGCGACTTAAGCGAAGGTGCGGTCCGCTGATCGGCTGGTAGGCGGACTCAAGATTTCCGGCCTGGGGGAGCCGAGAGCGCGTCGGTGCGCGCTGGGCTTCCCGAGACAAAAAAACGCCGACTACGCTCGTAGATGCGTTCACATCAAGGGCCTTGGACGGGGAGTTCGACCCTCCCCCATCTCCACAGGAGCGGTGCGGCTCTGCCCGCTACTACCGCCCGTCGCGCGGAGGCGTGATGCGAGCACCTGCACCTCCCTACACCGGTGAGGGTCCACATGCGCTTTGGCATGTCAGCGAGGACCCGGCGATCACGACGTTCGCTCCACACCGAGCAAAGACGGCGCTATCCGACGAGCCCCGCGTGTGGGCCGTCGACACGAGGCACCTTCCTCTCTTCTGGTTTCCGCGGGACTGCCCGCGCTGCACGTTCTGGGCTGGCCCTGGTACCAGCCAAGCGGATGCGGCGCGGTTCCTGGACGGCCGGCGCGATCGACGCATCCATGTGGTCGAGGCGCGCTGGCTGAAGCGGATCGAGAGCGCACGCCTTCACGTCTATCGGATGCCAGCGGACACGTTCACGCAGGACCCTGACGTTGCCGGCTACTGGATAAGCAACGCGACGGTGGACGCGCTCGAGAAGGTCACGATCGACGACCTGGTCGCACGGCACGCGGCCGCCGACATTCCGTTGCGCAGCGAGACGAACCTGTGGCCGCTGTGGGATCAGGTCGTCGACTCGACGCTCGCGTACAGCGGCATTCGACTCCGAAACGCGGAGCCGCGTCCGGGATAGCCAACAGCCCTGCGCCTATCGTCACGCCATGACCACGTCTACCGACGCCAACATCGGACGCGCCCGAACGCGGGACGACCTCGATCTGCGCACGCTGCGCTGGGACGCCGCGGGAACGCCGCGCGCGCACGTCCTCCTAGTACACGGGATCGCGGAACACGCCGGGCGCCATGCGGAAGTAGCGTCGCGCTTCGCTCTTGCTGGGATCGAGACCCATGCCTTTGACCTGCGCGGCTTTGGTGCGTCCGCGGGTCGCCGCGCATATGTCGGTCGCTGGTCGGTGTACCACGACGATGTCGAGGACCGGCTTGCCGCCGTTCGCGAGGCTGCGCGCGGTCTCCCTGTCGTCCTGTATGGGCACTCCATGGGCGGGCTGATCGCTCTCGGCTACGTTCTCGCGGAACCGCCTCGTCCTGCTCCGGATCTACTCGTGTTGTCCGCGCCGGCGATCACCGCCACTGTCGCGCGCTGGAAACGAGCGCTGGCCGACGTACTTGGCCGACTCGCGCCGCATGTTGAGATCCCCAACGCGCTGCCCGCGGGCGGGCTCTCGCGCGACCCGCGGGTGGAGTTCGCGTACCGGTCCGATCCGCTGAACGTGCATCGCACGAGCGCGCGGCTCGGTATGGAGCTCTTTCACGAACAGGCGCGCGTTCAGGCCGCCCTCGCGCGGATCCATGCTCTGCCGATGCCGACGTACGTGTTGCACGGATCCGACGACCCGATCGTGCCTCTATCGTCCAGTGCCGCCCTGGAGCGACGGGAGAACGTCACGCGCCAGGTCTACCCCGGCCTGCGCCACGAGACCCATAACGAGCCGGAGGCCAACACCGTCATCGCAGACACGACCATGTGGCTCGAGCGATCGCTTGCGATGCAGCGGGAGACTTACGTCGACAGCTAGAGGCCGGCGCCCACTACGCGGCATACGCGGGGCGCAGGCCGACGGGGCGCAGATACTCGTCCACCCGCGACCGTACCCACCAGGCGTGTGACTCGCGGCGCTCGCGCGGCGTCGTGAAGCGATAGACATACAGGGTCGCGCGGATGAAGCGCGGCCGAGCGCCGGCGAACGGGTCGCGCCGCAGCAGGCGCAGCGTCCGCGGGTCAGCCTCGAGCAGCTTCACCACCAGCGGGACGAACCATTCGTGGTACATGGGCGAGGACATCGCCGCGAACCACATCAGCCAATCGAGCCGCAGGTGGTACGGCGCGTACTGCGGGGGCCGCCGACGAACGTCGCCCGGTTTCGCTTTGAACTCGTACTCCCGCCACATCGTGCTCGGCGTCAGCACGGCTTCGTCCGTGCCTTCGATGACCACCTCGTAGCGCTCTTTGGTGATCGACCCGAATGCGCCGTACGTGTTCACCAGATGCAGCGGGTCGAAGCTCGAGTTCATGAGCTGGCGGCGCGACAGAAGGTTGCGCGCGGGCCGGTAGCTCAGCAGGGCGATGACGATCGTCACGCCGACCACGAGCCACTGGTGCCAGGACTCACTGGTGAGCGCCGGATGCGCGATCGGCAGGATCCGTCCGAGCGCCGCATCGTCGAGACTCGCGATCGCGAGCGTCATGGTGACCACGTTCAGCCAAGAGAAGTTGCCGCTGACCAGGAGCCAGCTCTGCGTCGTGAGGATCACCAGGCCCGCGATCGCGGCGATCGGCTGCGGGAAGAATAGGAAGAACGGAACGATGAGCTGCGCGAAGTGGTTGCCCAGGACCTCGGCGCGGTGAAGCGGCTTCGGCAGGTGGTGGAAGTACCACGACAACGGCCCCGGCATCGGCTGCGTCTCGTGGTGGTAATAGAGGCACGTGAGATCGCGCCAGCACCGGTCGCCGCGGATTTTGATGAGACCGGCACCGAACTCGACGCGAAAAAGCAGCCAGCGCAACAGCCACATGAGCGTGAGCGGGGGCGCCGTCCACGCCGGCCCTAGAAAGATCGCGAGGAATCCGGTCTCCAGCAGCAGCGTCTCCCAACCGAACGAGTAGAAGGTCTGACCGACGTTCACGATCGAGAGGTACAGCGCCCAGAGCGCGGCCCAGAGCAACATCGTGAATGGGATCGGCCAGGTATCGGGTAGACCGAGCAGCGCGATGATCGCGAGCGCGACACCGGTCCACGCGACGACAGCGAAGAGTCGGTCGGAATAGCGGAAGTAGAAGAGGCTGGGTGAGCGCCGGAACGGAACGGCGCGCACGAACTCCGGGACCGGCAACAGCCCGCGCTCACCCAGGAGCGGGGCGAACTGACGTGCGGCGACCAGGAAGGCGACTAGGTAGATGGCGGCGAGCGCGCGCTGGAAGACAAGGCGCGTGAGCCAGTAGTCGGGTGCCTCAAGTCCCGTCACCGCGCGTCATCATCGGGGTGTCGCGCGGGACACGCCAGCTTGCTAGCGCTTTCGGCGCGCCACCATCTTCGTCCTGCACGCATGCCGCGCTGGTTCGAACGCCCTTAGATGAAGTTCTTCCGGGCGGCTGTGCTTCCGACCCCGCTCCGTGAGCGGTGCGATCACGCTCCTCCTATGTGGTCTTCTTCACCGCGGGTCCGCGGCTCTGGCCCGCGGTCGGCGGGGCGTCGTCGACCGGAACTCGTCGAGCTCGTGTTTGGTCATGTTGACCACGATCGCGCTGTCGTCGCGCGTGGCGCTCTCGAGCACTTCGGGCGATACGATCACATCGTGACCGAGCAGGCCGCCCGTGCTGACGACGTACTGGTTGATCCGTTCGCTGCGCGGATCCCAGATCGCTTGCTTCACTTCTCCGGCGTCGTGCCCGTCCTTGGTCCGCACCTTCGCTCCGAGGTTGATGTGCATGGCGGTCCTCCTCTATTTGGCGACCGCCGCCTTTCCCGCAAAGCGAGTGCCAGCCCACGGCTGCAGCGCGATCAGAACGGCGAGAAGGACGACCACCGCTCCGACGTAGGACTCGGGCGAACGCTGCTCCTGCTTCGCGACCGCGCCCAGGATCACGGCGATCACGGGGACGACGACGCCGACCATGCTCGCATTCGTGACGGGCCAGTGCTGGACCAGCCAGGTGTAGAGGACGTACGCGCCGAGCGAGCCGGCGAGCGTGAGATAGACGATCGGCCACCACGCGGCGAAGGTGGTGGGCAGCGCGTGGTCCTCGCCGATGACGAAGCTCACCACGGCGCACACGACGAAGCCGGCCACGGCCCCGACGGCATTCGCCGCGATGGCCGACGGCTGGGGCGCGCGTTTGAGGAAGACGCTCGAGAGCGACGCGGCGGTCGCCGCGAGGAAGACGGCGATCAGACCCTCGATCGGCACGTCGAGCTTTAGCTCTCCGGCGAAGATGATGGCGACGCCTAAGATCGCGACGAGCGCGGCCACGAGCTTACGCGGAACGAGACGCTCAACACCCATCGCCGCCGCGATGAGCGCGGTCGAGAGCGGCACGGTCGCGTACAGCACCGCGGCGATCCCGCTCGGGACGACGCGCTCGCCCCAGTACAGGAGCGACAAGTTGACGCCGAAGTTGAAGATCCCGAACAGCAGCGCGCCGCGCAGCGCGGGGCCACGCGGGAAGCGCTGACGGGTGGCGAGAACGAGACCCGCGAGGAGGGGCGCTGCGAGCGCGAGACGGATCGTCGCGGCCCACACCGGCGGAACGGCCTCGTTGCCGATGCGGATCGCGAGGAAGGTGCTGCCCCAGATGAGGCAGCAGCCGATGAAGACCAGATAGGGCATTGCCGGACGATTCTCGTTCACGCCCCATTACAACGCAGTTGGGGCTGCCGCCGTGAGACGGTATCCTCGGCAACATTCCAGGGGAGGTCACCGAATGCAGGAAGCTTTGCGTCGCCTCGACGCGCTGACCCAGAAGCTCATCGAAGCGGATCAAGCGGGAGCGGGACTCGAGCCTCTGGCCGTGGCGCATGAGCTCGGCCGCATCCGGCAGCTTCTCGCACAGGCACCCGCCGTCATACCAGCGACCGGCGGCCAGCGTCACTTCCGATGCGAGCAATGCGGAACCATCACGCACGGTGCGGCCGCCCCGGCGACATGCGCGACCTGCGGCGGCAAGACGTTCTTCTCGGCCGACCTCGAGCAACCCGCTGTGGAGTCCGCCGGCGGCTGACCGGATGCCCGCGCGCCCCGCGAGCGCGCGCCGGTCGGCGACTAGACCCGGCGTTTGACGGCGGCCTGCATCTCGCGGGCGGCCTCACGTTCCTTGATGACCTGGCGCTTCTCGTAGCTCTTCTTGCCGCGCGCGAGGCCGATCTCGACCTTCGCGCGGCCGCCCTTCGTGTACATGCGCAGTGGGACGAGCGTGTACCCCTTCTGCGCGACGGCGCCCGCGAGCTGAAGGATCTCGC
>JANMSU010000319.1:0-4174 GCA_031389835.1 Chloroflexota bacterium | reverse complement strand
CAAGCCTGAAGCGTCCTTCGTGGAGGATCTGAACGCCGATTCCCTCGACCTCGTGGAGCTCATCATGAGCCTCGAGGAAGAGTTCGGGATGGAGATCTCCGACGAGGAAGCCGAGAGGATCAAGACCGTCGGCGACGCTGCCGAGTACATCGAGGAGCACGTCGCGTAGCGAGTACAAAACAGATACAGACAACGCACGAAGGCAATAGGGGAGGCAGGGGCGATAACGCCCCTGCCTCTTCATTTATGTCGGAGGAGAAGGCCGCCCTGGAAATTGCCGGCTACCAGTTCAAGGACGAGCAGCTGCTTGCGACCGCGCTGACGCACAGCTCGTACCTGCACGAGCACGTCGGCAAGGGCGTGCACGATTTCGAGCGGCTCGAGTTCCTCGGCGACGCGGTCGTCGATCTCGTGATCGGCGAGGATCTGTACCGCCGTTTCCCGAACGCGACGGAAGGCGAGCTCACCTCGCTTCGCGCGACGCTTGTTTCGTCGACCGCGCTCGCGGAGATCGGACGCGCGCTGGGTCTGCCGGAGCGCGCGCGACTCGGTCGTGGTGAAGAGGAGACCGGCGGTCGGACGCGCATGGGACTCGCCGCGAGCCTGTACGAATCGTTCATCGGCGCCGTCTACTACGAATCGGGCTTCGCGCGCGCGAAAGTGATCGTCCTCGAAACGATGGGCAAGGTGCTCGACGACATCGAGCACGCGCCGATGAAGTCCGCGAAGCAGCTCCTGCAGGAGTGGGCACAGGGCGAGAAGCTGCCGCTGCCCGCGTACCGGATGCTCGAGGTCAGCGGTCCGGAGCATCACCGCGGCTTCGAGGTCGAGGTCGAGGTCGGCGGCAACGTGGCGCGTGGAACGGGCGCGTCGAAGCGCGAAGCGCAGGAAGCGGCTGCGGCGAAGCTGCTCGAGCTGGTGACGACGTGAGCGACGAGCTGAAGGTGATCGAGGGCGGGCAGGGCGCGCCGAACGCGGTGTTGAAAACATTGACGTTGACGGGATTCAAATCGTTCGTGCACAAGACGCATCTCGAATTCGCACCCGGCATCACCGCGATCATCGGCCCGAACGGCAGCGGTAAGTCGAACGTTGCGGACGCCATCCGTTGGGCACTTGGCGAGAACAACGCGCGCATCCTGCGCGCGAAGAAGAACGAAGAGCTGATCTTCGGCGGATCCGAGACCCGGAAGAGTCTCGGCATGGCGGAGGCGATCCTCCAGCTCGACAAC
The DNA here is from genome assembly GCA_031389835.1 of Chloroflexota bacterium. Lineage (GTDB taxonomy): Bacteria > Chloroflexota > Limnocylindria > P2-11E > P2-11E > CF-39. The sequence continues at coordinate 2,942 of JANMSU010000319.1, read as the reverse complement.
ACCTCACGCCGGCTGCCGATCGAGTTCGCGGAGGTGGAGGTCGGTCGGCGTCTCTTCCGCAACGGCGAGGCTGAGTACCTGGTGAACCGTTCGCGCGTCCGGCTGCGCGACCTTCAGGATCTGCTCGCGGGCGCGAATCTCGCCGACAACCCGTTCGTCGTCATCGGCCAAGGTCTCGTCGACCAGATCCTCGCGCTGCGTCCGGCGGACCGACGGACCGTTATCGAAGAGGCCGCCGGCACGCGCCGCTTGCAGATGCGGCGCGAAGAAGCGCTCACCCGACTGAAGCACGCCGAGGCCGAAATGGTCCGTGTCGCGGACATTCTCCGCGAGATCGGGCCGCGCGTTGAGCTGTTGCGCGAGCAGGCGGCGAAGTGGAACGAGTACGAGCAGGTCCGCGCCGAGCTGCGGCGCCGCGCCCTGCGCTGGTACAAGGCGAGCTTTGGCACGACCGCGACGACACGCGCGGACCTGGCGGCGCAGATCGTTGGCGTCGACCGCGAGGTCGAGCGCCTGACCGATTACGTCAGCGAGGGCGAAACGGTCACCGCGGGCAGCGACGAAGAGCTGCAGAAGGCGCGTGAGGAAGAGGAGCTGCGACGCATCGCGGCCGCAGACGCGGTCAGCGCGGAGGCCGGGATCCGTGAGCGTGTGGCGGGACTGCAGGCGAGCCTCGACGCGATCGCGGCCCAGCGCGACCACACGCGCTCGTCGCTCGCCGCGCTGCCGGCGCAGCTCGCGTCCTTGCGCGAGCAACGGCAGAAGGTCGACGAGGAAGCCGCCACTGCCGCGCGTCGAGCGCGCGATTCCGCGGACGCCGCGCGCACCGCTGAAGTCGATGCGTCGGGAACGCGTATCGCCCTCGCAGAAGCGCGCGCGGCACGGGTCGAGTCCGAGCGCGCGCACCTGCTTCGCGAGAACGACGAGATACGACTGTCCGACGAGGAGCGCACGCTCCTCGCTCGCGACGAGGAGCTCGCAGAGGTCACCTCGCAGCTCGCCGCAGAGCGCGCGAAACGGGAAAAGGAACGGGCGCGCATCGCGGTCGATCTCGAGAAGGCGCGCGAGAAGGTCGCCGCTGCCGCACGCTCGGTGGAATCCGCCGCGGCACGCGCGGCAGCGTCGCGCAACGAGCTGCAGCGCATCGACGGAGATCTCGCGCTTCTCCGCGGACAGACGACTGCGCTACGCGAGGCGGCGGAGCGCGCCGAGGGCGAGCTCGCGGCGCGGGACGCGGGCGTCGCGCGCCCGAGGCTCCCCGGCGGATTCGCCTGGCTCCACGAACGACTGACGGTCCCGGACGCGGTCACGGCCGCGCTCGGCGACCTCGCGGTGACGTCCACGAAGGCGGCCGGCGATGCGCCGAGGGGCTGCCGTCGTCTCGCGGCCGACGTCGCGATCTTCGTCGCGGAGGACGACGCCACGGCGATCGCGGCGGCAGCGACGCTGCGCACCGGATTGGTCGTGTCCCCAAGCGGGCTGCTCGTACTGCCCGGCCTGGTGCGCTTCGCGGATCCTCGCCGCAAGGCGGAGCAGGAAGCCCGAGCGCAGCTCCGCGGCATGGCCTCTCGCCTGCGCGAGGAGCTGGCCGGCGCCGAGCGAGGTCTCGTCCAGATCCAGGAGGAGCGCGTCACCGCGGAGACACGCACCGCGGATCTCGACGAGCGCCTCGACGCGGCACAGCGATCGCGTGGTGACGCGGAGCGCGTGGCGGACGACCTCGCCTCGACCGATGCGGACGTCCGTGATCTCGTGCGCGTTGTCGATGCGCGCGCGACATCGATCGAGCGCGAGCGTGGCGAGATCCTCGTGCGTCGAGAGAAGCTCGCCGCCGAGCGCGCCGAGGCGGCGAGGACCCGAGCGCAGGCGGGTGCGGCGTTCGCGGAAGCTGAGCGCGGAGAGCAGTCCGCCTCCGATGTTCATGGCGGTGCGACCAAGCGCGCCGAGGCCGCGCGTCTGGACGCGGCGACGAGCGAAGAGCGGCGTGGCTCACTGGTGCGCTTGCGCGACACCCTCGACGAGCAGGTCAGCGCCGCGGAGCGACGCCTTGCGTCCGATGAGGAGCGTCTGCGGGCGCTCGCGTCTCAGGAGAAAGATGCGCGAACACGGCTCGATGCCTCACAAGGTGACCTTGGCAAAGCGGCCGCAGACACGCGCGAAGCGGAGCGCTCCGCGGAGCTCTCGCGGCAGCGCGCGCTCGCGGCCGAAGGCTCACGGCGCGAGTCGGAGCAGCGTCTCGCGAAGGCGCGCGAGCGCCTTGCCGAGCTCCGTGGGGAGCGCGGCAAGCTGGCGGTCGAGGAGGAGCGCGCGGCGGGTGCGATGCGCCTGCTCGAAGAGCAGGTACGCGCCGAGCTCGGTCTTCCGGACGACGAGCCGTTGCCCGATCCGGAGTCGCTCGTCTTCGACGACGACGGCGATGACAAGGAGAAGGGGAGCACGCTCGCCGCGCTCCAGCGACTGCGCCGCCGCCTCATCGCGCTCGAGCCGGTGAACCCGCTCGCCGCGACGGAGCTCGCCGACATCGGTCAGCGCTACGAGTTCCTCACGACCCAGCGGGCCGATCTCGAAAAGGCGATGGCCGATCTCCGCTCGCTCGCGGACGACCTCGCCGCGACGATCGCCGAGCAGTTCAGCATGACCCTTATGGCGGTCGACCGCGAGTTCGGCCTCTTCTTCCAGCGTCTCTTCAACGGCGGGCAGGCGTCGCTCCGCACCTCGGACGACCCCGAGGATCCGGGCATCGAAATCTACGCGCGGCCGCCCGGAAAACGTATCGGTAGCCTGCAGCAGCTATCCGGGGGTGAGCGCGCCCTCACCGCCACAGCGCTGCTGCTCGCGATCCTGCGCGTGAAGCCCGCGCCGTTCTGCGTCCTCGATGAGGTCGATGCGGCGCTCGACGAGCGCAACGTCGGCCGCTTCACGCAGGCGCTGCGCGAGCTCAC
>JANMSU010000308.1:0-14042 GCA_031389835.1 Chloroflexota bacterium | reverse complement strand
GTCCGTGAACGCGAGCGGCGGATACGGGATGCTCATCGGTCCGCACTCGCCGAAGGCGGACCACGAGGAGTACCGTCGCCGGATCCTGGCGGACCCGCGTGGCTACATCGCTCAACCGACCCTCGCCCTTTCGCGCCACCCCAGCTGGAGCCAGGGGTCGCTTGAAGGCCGTCACGTCGACCTGCGGCCCTACGTGCTCTTCGGGAAAGAGATCCGCGTGACGCCCGGCGGCCTGACCCGAGTCGCGCTTCGCGCCGGTTCTCTCGTCGTGAACTCATCGCAGGGTGGCGGCGCGAAGGACACCAGGGTGCTCGGTTAGATGCTCGCCCGAGTCGCGGACGATCTGTACTGGATGGCGCGCTACGTCGAGCGCGGCATCGCAGTGTCACGGCTTATCGAGGTCACTCGCCATCTGGAGCTCGACGTCGGCGTGGAGGAGAGCGACTTCTGGGGACCGCTCGTCGGCGCGGTCGATCTCTCGGCCGAGGACGTGTCCTTCTATCTCCTGTCGGATCGCCTCAATCCCGATTCGTTGGTGTCCTGCGTGCGACACGCGCGCGACCTGGCGCGCGGTGTCCGCGAGTCGATCTCGAGCGAGATGTGGGAAGAGCTGAACACCCTGCACCAGTCGCTCGCCGTGCCGACCCGGCAGCGGCAAGCTCAGGGCGACAGCGTGTCCTTCCAGCGCCAGATCCGGCAGCGCCTGCAGCATGTTCAAGGACTTGCTGGCTCGACGCTGGCGCACGACGAGCCCTGGCATTTCCTCAGCCTCGGCACGTACCTCGAGCGCGCGGACGGCGTGGTGCGTCTGCTCAAACGGCAGGCGCATCTTCTCGTACCTCGCGACGTGGATGAGACGACGGATGCCGACATGGTCCGCTGGCTCGCGGTCCTGCGCTCGTGCGGATCAGCGGAGGCGTACGCGCGCTTCTATTCGCTGCGCGTCGAACCGGCTCGCGTGGTGGAGTTTCTGCTTCTCAACCCGGTGTTCCCGCAGTCCGTGCGTTTCGCGCTCGCCGCCGCCGAAGACGCGCTGTGCGCGGTGGCAGGGCTCCGGACCGCGGCGAAGAACGACCCGGGACCGGCGGTGCGCACGCTCGGACGCGTGCGTGCCGAAGTCGAGCACGCCGCGGTCGACGAGGTATTCGAGCGCGGCCTCGAGGAGTTCCTCTCCGGCGTGCAGGGAGCCATCGCGCAGGTTTCGGATGAGCTCGTCGCGACGTATCTGCGGGACGAGCCGGAGCCCAGCCGGCTCGTCGGAGTGGCGCGCGCGGCGATGCTCATGGCCGCCCAGCAGCAGCAGCAGCAGCAGCAGCAGCAGCAGTGAAGGTCCGCGTCGAGCATCTGACGCGCTTCGAATACGACTCGGACGTCGTCGAGAGCGTCATTGACGTCCGACTCGGTCCGCGCAGCGACGCGCATCAGCGGTGGGGTCGGTTCGAGATCGGTATCGAGCCGGCTGGTGCGTACCGCCGGTACAGCGACGGCTTCGGCAACACCGGATTTCTCGTGACGCTGGCACGACCCCACAGGCGTCTGCACCTGCGGACCGTGGGCGAGATCGAAACGCTCCTGGTCGATCCGTTCGCGATCCCCGCACAGCCTCCCGAACCGCTTGGGCCGTCAGCGTTGGCGGACTATCTCGACCCATCGCCGCTCGTTCCCGCGGTCCCGGAGCTCGAGGCGCTCGCCGCGCCGCACCGACCGGCGTCGCCACAAGATACGTTCGAGGCGGTGCAGCGGCTGATGCATCTCGTGAACGAGCGCCTCGAGTACGTGCCCGGCGTCACGACGGTGGAGACGACAGTCGTCGACGTGCTCGGCGAGCCACGCGGTGTGTGCCAGGACTTCGCGCACCTTCTGGTCGGGCTGTGCCGCGCCATCGGGGTCCCCGCTCGTTACGTGAGCGGCTACATCGTGGCGCAGGCAGGCGGTCCGAGCCGCGGCGCCGGCGCTTCGCATGCGTGGGTCGAGGCGTTCACCGCGACGCACGGATGGCGTGGATTCGATCCCACGAACGATCTGGTCGCGAGCGAATATCACGTGAAGCTCGCGATCGGGCGGGACTACAGCGACATCCCACCACACCGGGGAACGTTCCGCGGTCCCGCGGAGGAGGTCCTCTCAGTCGAGGTCACGACCTCGGTCACCGGCTAAGACCGACGTGGATGGGAAGGCCCCGGCACGAGCCGGGGCCTTCCGTGCGAGTCCGTGGTGGAGTTAAAGGAGATGAGCGAGCCGGCTCAGCAGCCTCGCCAGATCGTCGGGTATCGACTTTCCTTCCTGGGCGGTCAGGAAATTGTCGAAGGCCGCGAGCGCACCCGCCTTGGATCGCGCGTTCGGTGCGACCGCGATCGCATTGACCTTGGTGCAGATGTCTTCGGCCGCTTTCAGCGATGCGCTCAGGCGGCAGATCCCATCGGGGGTAACGATCACCGTGAACGTCGTGGTCGCGGACACGGAGTTTCCAGCCTTATCGGATGCCGTCGCGGTGAGGGTCGTGGTCGTAGTCGCGGTTGTTCCAACGTAATTCGTTGCCGGACCCGATGCTCCGGAGGGACAGCTGGTGGTCGCGATCCCCGATAGGGCATCGCTCGCCACACAGGTAATGAGGAGCGTCTGATCAACGCTGTACGTGGCTGCATTGCCGGTGAATGTGACGACGGGGCTCGTCAGATCGATATTGATCCCAGTGACCGATGTACTCGCCGAGTTGCCGGCGTTGTCGATCGCAGTGCCGGTAGCGGATTGAGCGGCGCCCTCGCCACTCAGCGTTACCGGAGCGCTGCAGCTGGCGATGCCCGATGCGTCTTCACAGCTGAAGCTGATCGCGACCGGCGCGTTGTACCAGCCGTCAGCGTTCGCGGAACGGTCCGGCGCGGCGGTGATGGTCGGCGAGGTGACATCGGCGGCAACGCCGCCGGCGGCGAAGAAGCGAACGCCCGTCATCCCGCCATCGACCCACACCATGGGGTCGCCTCTCCAATGGAAGTAGGAGGCACCAGGCAAGTCGAGATTGTTGAACGGCATGACGCCGAAACCTGCGGCTCCGAAGCGTCCAGTGCCGAACACAAGTGCGTACGGGCCGGGCTGAAGAACAACGTTCATGGGGACCGTGACATCTTCTGCGGCGGCGGGCGGTGGCGTGATGAGCGCGACCGCGACCGTCGCCGTGAACGGGCTGCCTGACGGCACGGCAGTTGGGTCGCTCAGCCGAACGACGGCGGCGAACAGTGTTCCGTCCCCCCTCATGCGCCCACCGACACTGCTGAGCTGAGTCGGGGCCGAGACGGTGAAGCGTGCGCCGAGATACTGGTAGTCGGTGACGAGGGCCCCGTCACCACTCGGAGGGCCGATCACCGCGGACTCGAAGATAAGTCCGGGTGCCTGCGGCGCCTGGTAAAGTTGCGAATTCGCGGAGTTCGCAGACGCGGCCCCTGCGCTGGAGGACGCGAGCGCGGGCGAGCTCGTGAGCAGGAACGCGCTGACCAGTACTGGGACCGACCATGACACTCGAAGACCCTTGAACACCTTTCCCTCCCCCGAAGGTCGAGTCGTCGCGCACAGTCTGCGCTTGGCGCTCGACGACTTCGGGACAGGACGCGGTGTATGCGCGTCCGTCCGGGATTTACGTGTCGTAGGACGCGTTGCCCCCGTGGTCGTGCACACGTGGGGCGCCAGGCGCCCCCAGGATCGCCCTTTGCTTCAGCTCCGGAACTCGCTCTCGACGGTCTTGCCCGACTCCGCGCCGGGCGCAAGTTTGAGCGCCAGCTCCACGGCCTCGGCCGGCGTCTTCGCGTAGTGGAGCTCCCGCGTCCCGGCCTCATCGAGATGCTTTCCCTGGTACGCGATGCCCCGGATGCGATCGGACCAGCCGCCGGTTCCCTCGAGGATCACGGTCGGCTTGTCCTCGTACGCGACGGTGAGCTCGTTGAGCGTGCCGATGCCGCCGCTGATCATGATCACCGCGTCCGCGGCGCGGACGACGAGCGTGTTGCGCATCCAGCCCATGCCCGTGGTGATCGCGACGTCCACGAACGCGTTCGCGTCACGCTTGTCGAGGCCCGGCAGAATCCCGATGACGAGGCCGCCCGCGTTCTTCGCGCCGCGGCTCACGGCTTCCATCACGCCGGAGAGGCCACCGGTAACGACGACCGCGCCGCGCTCCGCGAGCAGCTTCCCCACTTCTTCGCCGGCGCGGAGCGCGCGGGCCGGTACGGGGTCCGCGGGATTGCGCTCGCTCTTTCCGATGACGGTGATGACCGGTCGTCGCGTCATGCGCTCAGGTGAGGTGCCAGAACGCCGGGTCCAGAGCCAGGTCGTCGAAGATCACCTCCGCCTCTTCGGCAGTGAAGCGACGCCAGTCCGGATCGAGCTTGTTCTTGTACCAGGCGTGCGCGAGCGCGGTCGCCTGCTCGATCGAAAGCACTGCCGACGCCGGCGGCTTCGCTTTCTTGCGCCACTGCTCGGCGTGCTCCTCCGACCGGAAGAGAAGCATGGTTGATCAGGTGAAGTAGATGTCCTTCCAGAAGTCCCGTGCGGGCACGCCGACCTGCATCACGGTCCAGGTCTGGACGTCCGTGCCGCCGTCCGCGTCGACCTCGACGACGAGCGACTCGCCGCAGTCGGCGCAGTGGGTCTCGACCACGCCCGGCTCGCCGAGGGCAGCTGGGATGCCGAGCGCGTCCCAGGCGCAGATGCCGAACCAGACACGGCCGGCGGCGGTGACATAGAAGTCGGTCGGCCCGACGCAGAACGGGTCGTACGCATAGATCTCGTGCGAGTCCTTCTGCGGGATGAACACGTGGCCCTCGATCATGCGCGCGAAGGCGGCGTCCACGGTGGCGACGTCCGTCCGCGTATCGGCTGCGACAGCCGCGATGGTGGGGATCTTTCCGCGGGTCTTGATCGATCGCGCGATGGCGATGCGGACCTCGCGGTCGAAGTCAGCTTCGGGCATTCGCGACGTACTTCACGAGGTCGAGCTCGTAGTAGCGCGCTGGGCCGACGTAGCGCATGCCCGCCTTCTCCATGACGCGGCGCGACGCGACGTGTTCGGGAAAACAGATCGCGATGATCTCCCGCATCCGGAGACCCTGGAAGCCGTAGTCGAGGCAAGCCCGCGCGGCTTCGGTCGCAAGGCCGCGGCCCCACCACTCCTTCGCGAAGTGGTACGCGACCTCGACCTCCGGGCCCTTTCCCTCGACGTTCACGAGTCCGCAGTCGCCGATGAACTCGCCGGTCGCGCGGAGCTCGACGGCCCACAGACCGAAGCCGTGCTCGCGCTCGTGCCGGATGAAGCGCTCGACAGCGCCGCGCGTGCGCTCTAACGAAGGCGACGCGCCACGCGGGATGAAGCGCATGGTCTCTTCGTCGCCGAACACGCGCTCGTGCAGCGCCTGGGCATCGCCGACCTCGAAGGAGCGGATGACGAGGCGCGGCGTCTCGATCGGAAAGCCGAGCGCGCGGCTGGCGCGGTCGGACGTCGGCTCTACGGTCACGGTGCCTTGAGCATAGGGTCGAGAGCCAGGAGAGCGCGCAGTGCCGCCGGCCACGCGAACCAGTGACGCGACGCCACGGCGCCGGTCGACTCGTCGTACGCCTCGGGCAGCAGGCCGTCCCACGTCTCGACCTTGTCCAAACGCTCTAACGCGCGCTTCTCGCGCTTTGCGTCCGCGAGCACGCGCGCCACGACGATCCCCTGCAGATCGCCGAGCGGCCACGGGTGCCGCGTGTGGAGCGACCCGAGCCCGCCGAGAGGACCGGCGAAGTAACCCTCGTTGTCCTTGCTCCACGCGAACTCGATCGTCGCGAGCCACACCGGATCGCTCGCGTCGCAGAAGCCCCAGGCCGGCGCGAACACCGTCGGGAGATCGTTCGCGTCGTGGTAGTGCCGCGCGCCATCGGCCTTTGCGCCGCGCACCGCGTAGGCGAAGCGTCCCGCGTCGATGAAACCGGCCCGAGTCGCATCGCGGACCTCGGCGGCCTTTCGCGGATCGAGGTCGCGAAGCACGCGCCAGAGCAGAACGTGGCTCGAGAAGTGGAAGGGCTGCTCGAGTGGATCATCGGCGGGGGTCTCGTCGGTCGCGATCAGGCCGAATGCGGTCCGGCGCGCCAGCAGCGTATGGACGATCTCGTCCCGCATCTTCGCGTACGACTCGAGCAACGAGCGTTCGCCGGTGAGCCGTGCGTGGTCCTCGAGGAGCAGGAGCGGAAAGAGCTGCTGGTCGAGCTGGAACGCAGGATCCTTCGACGCGCCGTTGGCAAGGGACGCGCGCGGCCACCAGCCTCCCGGCCGCTCCGCCAGCTCGAAGAGCCAGCGCACGAATCCGTCGACGCCGGCGCGTACGCCCTCGTCCCGCGGCGCGAGCTCGAGCAGCATCCGGCAGACGTAATAGGCATCGCGCGTCCATACCAGCGGAAGGATCTGGTGGTCCGCGAGCATCGCGACCCGATCGTCGCCGGCGCGCGCGGCCGCGCAGTCGAGCGCGTACGCGGACGCGCGGCGGATCGCGCGGTCCGACTCCGTATCGCGCCCGATGCCCTGCCACCATGCGCGCCGCTCGCGCACTTCCAGGCCGACCAGGTCGTGCCCCTCGCCGGCGAGCAGCATCGCCTCGCGAACGGCCTCCTCCAGCGTCAATGCCAGCGCGATCGCGACCACGATCGGCACGCTCGTGCCCGCGGGCACCTGGCTGTTCGGAGGCAGCGCGATGGCCGCCGCGGCCCCGAGCTCCTGGTCATCGATCCAGATCAGCTGGCCGTCCTGACCGAAAGTCGTACGCTCGGGCGCGGCCGCGAGCCGTCCTCCCAGCGTCAGCTGCGTATACGCGGCGCGCGCGAGTCGCATCGAACCGCGCCAGTTCGGAGTGATCCCGGTGTCTTGCTCGCGTGCCGCGAGGCGAATGATCTGGATCGCGCCGCGACGGCCGCGCGGTGCGAACGTGAGCGCCTCGATGCGCGCGTAGCTGATCTCGTGGACCGCGAGCGGAAGCGAGTCCTCGACGAGGAACGCTTCGGCGTCGCCGCGCAGGATGTGGAGGCCGAAGCCTTTTCGGGACGGGGAGGCGAGATCGGCGCGATAGCGACGCGCCGCGGCTTGATCGCCGCGGCTCTCGTCCGGGAACGGGGGCGCGTCGGTGAGCTCGACGCGGCCATGGACCGGATGTGTGAACCCAAGCGAGAGCCAGAGGCCACCGGGCGTGACGCTTCCCGAGACGATGCCGTTGCCGACGTCGAGCGGTTTGTATGGCTTGCGCGGGTCGAGTCGTGTCGGGCGCATTGAGCTCACGAAGTGTGCGCCGACATAGGCTTACGCGCTGATGCCTTATGAGCTCGAGCCGCGCTACCCGATCGTCGACGGGAAGCTTGAGATCGGCTACGGGGCGCTCGCCGCCGACGCCGCCGGCGTGGTGCCAGGCGTGCTCGCCATCGATGGACCCGCCGCACTCGATTGGACGTCCTTCATCCGGTCCCTCGTCGCGGCCATCGGGCATCACAACATTCGGGTGCTTCAGATCGATGTGCGGATGCGGCTGCGCGAGTGGTCCGACATCCAAGAGCGAACGGAAACCCCAGCGCTGCGCGACGATCCGGTATTCGCGAAGGCGCCGCCCGGCACGCTGCTTGATCTGTTCGCCGCCCTCCCAGCCGCGGGCCCACGCGATGCGGTCACCGATCCACGCGTCACGGAGCCTCTCCGGATCGTGTTCGGACCCGGCGCGGCGCTCGCCGCTCACGACGCGCTCTGGTATGTCGACCTGCCAAAGCGTGTCGCGCTGCGGGCGGTCGAGGATCGCCGCGCCGGGAATCTCGGCCAGCCGATCGGTGAGCCCGGCACCGCGCGCCGGCTCATGTTCGTCGACTGGCCGCTGGAGGATCGCCACCGACGGACGCTCGTGGCCCGGCTCGACCGGTACGTCGACGTCAGGGACTCAGGTCGTCCGCTCTCGCTCACGGGCGACACGCTGCGGCGATCGCTGACCGCGCTCGTCGGCGGACCGTTCCGAACACGGCCGTCGTTTCTCGCGCAGCCATGGGGCGGCCGCTGGGCGCGCGAGGTGCTTGGCGCGCGCGAATCGGAACCGAACGCCGGCCTTGGCTACGAGCTCATCGCGCCGGAGAGCGGCGTGCTGTTCGGCGGGACCGACCACATTGAGGTAGCGCTAGATCTCGTCTTGGCCGTTCACGCCGAAGACCTGCTCGGTGCCGAGGTCGCACAACGATTCGCAAACTCCTTCCCGATCCGCTTCGACTATCTCGATACGGCGGGCGGCGGAGATCTCTCGGTGCACTGTCATCCTCGCGAGACGTACATGCGGGAGGTCTTCGGTCTCCCCTACGCCCAGGATGAGAGCTATTACGTGATGGTCACGCGACCGGATGCGCTTATCCACCTCGGCCTCCGAGACGACACCGACCTGAAGACGTTCCGCGCGGCCGCGGAGCGTTCGCAGGCCGACGGCGCTCCGTTCGCCATCGAGCGGTTCGTGAACGCGCTGCCAGCGGAGCTGCATCAGCTCTACCTGATCCCTGCCGGCACGCCGCACGGGAGCGGAGAAGGGAACGTCGTGCTCGAGATCAGCGCGACGCCGTACGTATACAGCCTGCGACTCTATGACTGGATGCGCGCCGGGCTGGATGGAACGCCGCGACCGGTGCAGCTCGACCACGCGTTCGCGAATCTCGACGCGCGGCGGCGTGGCGCGAGCGTGACGAGCGAGCTGGTGCCGCAGGCGAGGCCGATCCGGAGCGGCGCGGGGTACGCCGAGTACGAGATCGGGCGCCATCCGGAGCTCTTCTTCGCGGTGCACCGCCTCGACGTGGACGGCCTCGCGGAGGACGACACCCGCGGCCGCTTCCACTTGCTGAACCTCGTGGAAGGCGAGGAGGTCCTTCTCCGGACCGCTTCCGGACGCGAGCACCGCCTCGCGTACGCGGAGACGATCGTCGTGCCCGCGAGCGTCGGCGCCTATTCACTCGAACGCAAGGGGGGCTCGCCGGCGAAAATCGTGAAGGCGTTCATCGCGTGACATCGCTCAGGCTCGTGGGCGCGCTCGAGATCGGCGGGACGCACGTGACCGCCGCCGTCCTTGCGGTGGGGCAGCGGACCATCGATCCGGCCAGCATCCGGCGAGATGCGCTCACGTCCGGCGCGACGCGGGACGAGCTCGTGCGATCGATCGTAGCCGCGGCGCGGCGGCTCTCCGCGCCCGCTGTCACTCGTTGGTGCGTCGCGACGCCCGGCCCATTCGACTACTCGCGCGGCGTCTCGCGGATCCGCGGAGTGGCGAAGCTCGACGCGTTGTACGGCGTCGACATTCGAGCGGAGCTCAGCAGCGCTCTGGATCTGCGGCCGCAGGACGTGCTGTTCCTCAATGATGCCGACGCGTTCCTGATCGGCGAGTGGTGGACTGGCGCGGCGGAGGGTCACGAGCGGGCGATGGGCGTGACGCTGGGGACCGGCCTTGGTTCGGCGTTCCTCGAGCGCGGCGAGATCGTCACAACGGATCCGCGTGTGCCGCCGGAGGGCCGCCTGGATCTCGTGCAGTTCCGCGGCGCTCCGGTCGAGGGAACGCTGTCGCGCCGTGGTCTGCGTACCGCCTACGGTGACGACGCTCCCGACGTCATCGAGATCGCTCGGAGAGCGCGTGACGGCGAGCGACGCGCGGCCGAGGTGTTGCGCAGGTTCGGCAACGCGCTCGGTGAGTTCCTCACGCCCTGGCTCGAGCGTTTCGACCCAACGTGCCTCGTGTTCGGTGGCTCGATCGCACGTTCGTGGGATCTGTGGGCCGATGACTTCGGTGCGGCCTGTGCGCCCGCCGCGCGCCTGTACACGTGCGACGTTGCGACGCACCTTGACGAAGCACCGCTCCTCGGCGCCGCCTACCACGCGACTCGCGGCGATTAGCCCGCGGCGATCCAGTCGAGAGCGACGGCCGCGGTCCAGGACTGATCCGGTGAGCCGAGCGGCTCAGCAGTGAACGGCTCGAAGTATTCGGAGAAGCGCGCGTTCGGACGTGCGAGCAGCGCGAGGTTCGCCTCGCGGAGACGCGCGGCTTCGCTGTCGAGGCCGTGAGCGCGTAGCCCGCACCAGAGCAGCCAGTTGATGACCGGCCACGCCGGACCGCGCCAGTAGGCGCGCGGGCGGAACTCCGGTGAGCGCGCCCCGGTGCTGAGGACGACCGGGAACGCGAGGCCCTCCGCTCCGGCGAAGTCCGGGCCGAAGATGCGGTCGGAGAAACCGCGCGCCTCGTCACGGCTCAGGCTGGGCACCAACAGCGGACAGAGGCCGGCGCTCGTCACGCAGTGGATCGGACCTTCCGCGCGCAGGTCGAAGTCGAGCGCAAGCTCGAGTCCACGGTCCCAAGATCCGCGTACGGCTTCCTCGGAACGCTTCGACCATTCGGCGATCGCTGCCCGCTCCACCGCCGGCGCTTCAGCAAGGATCGCGATCTGCGCCAACGCGTCGTTCGCCGCGACAAAGATCGCGCTGCACTGCACGTCCTTGATGAGGAACGGATGCGTACGCCGCACGACCTCGTCGTCGTATTTCGCCGTGCGCAGGAGGCGGACGAGCCAAAGGTACCGGTCGTACTCCGCCTTGGTCGGACGCTCCGCGGCGTCGACAAGGCTGACGTCGGTCCGCGGATACGGCGGGATGTCGCCGACATCGATCCGCTTCAGCGCCGCATCCCAGCGCGGGGTGTTGTCCGTGCCTTCCCAAGGGTGATAAACGGTGATGAGGCCAGTCCGCTCGGGATCCCTTCGCTCCACGAGATAGCGGTGCCACGCGAGAAGCTTCGGATAGAGCGCGCGGGCTCTCGCGATGAGCGCGCGTCTTGCGCCTTCGCCGACGTCCATCTCGCGGGCGATCGCGAGAACGCGCCACACCGCGATCGCGTGCATCGGCGGCTGGATGAGCCCGCTCGTCGCCACGTGGGTCGGCGCGGCGTTCACGTCACGCGAGCCCCAGAGATCGGGGCCCGGCCAGTAATCGGGAACGTTCGGGTCGAAGACGATGTGCGGGACGCGGCCATCGGACCACTGCGCCGCGAAGAGATGCTCGATCTCCTCCATCGCGCGCCCCGGATCGAGATGCGCGAGGCCGATCGCGATGAACGCGCTATCCCAGCTCCACTGATGCGGGTACAGACGCGGCGCCGGCTTGGTCCAGCCGCCCACGTCGTTGGCGCGGAGCACCGCCGCGGCGGCGGTCCAGAGCTGCGCGTCGCGCGGCGACGCGGACGCTGGCGCGGTTGGGCTCAGTTCGGTGCGGTGACGGCCTTGCCGGTCGTCTCGTCCATCCAGCGGATCTTGCGCGGCTCGGGTGCGAGCTGGAGCATCTGGTCGGGCTTGAAGATGTCGTCGGCGGGCGCGACGACCTTGAGCGAGTCCTCGCCGATCTTCACCGTGAGCAGTGTGTGCGAGCCGAGCGGCTCGGACACGACGACCCGACCGCGGAACGGTCCCTCGCCGAGGCGGATGTTCTCGGGGCGGATGCCCAGGAGCAGCGCCTTGCCGTCCATGCCGGGCGGCCCTGGGACCTCCCACCCGTCGCCGACAGCGGTGCCGTTCTTCGCAACGGCCTTCATGAAGTTCATCGGCGGCGAGCCGATGAAGGAGCCGACGAACACGCTGGCCGGGCGGTCGTACAGGGCGACGGGGGTGTCCACCTGCACGATCTCGCCGTCCTTCATCACCGCGATGCGGTCGCCCATGGACAGCGCCTCGATCTGGTCATGCGTGACGTAGACCGTGGTGCGCTTCACGTCGGTGTGCAAACGCTTGAGCTCGGCGCGCGCGTGCAGGCGCAGGAGCGCGTCGAGGTTCGAGAGTGGCTCGTCCATCAGCAGCACCGGGGCGTCGGTCACGATCGCGCGCGCGACCGCAACGCGCTGTCGCTGACCGCCGGAGAGCTGGGCGGGATAGCGGTCGAGGTACGGCTCGAGCTGCAGCAGCGCCGCGCCCTCCTTGACCCGCTTCTCGATCTCCGGCTTGCTCTTCTTGCGCATCCGCAGGCCGAACGCGATGTTGTCGTACACCTTCATGTGCGGAAAGACCGCGTACGACTGGAACACCATCGCGATGTGGCGATCGCGCGGCGGCAGATCCGAGACCTCGCGGTCGCCGATCCGCACCGTGCCGCCGTCGATGCGCTCCAGTCCGGCGAGGCAGCGGAGCAGCGTCGTCTTCCCGCAACCGGACGGCCCCAGCAGGACCATGAACTCGCCGTCGCGGATCAGCAGGTCGATATCTTTCAGCGCCGTGGTCTTGCCGAACACCTTCCGTACGGCCTCGAACGAAACGCTCGCCATCTCAGCTCACTTTCCCGGTCCCCACAGGTTGAAGAGGTACTTGCGCATGAAGAAGATGAAGAAGAGCGAAGGGATGATCATGAAGAAGCCGCCCGCGAACTTGAAATAGAGCGGGGATTGGTTGAGCGTCGCGAGTATGTGCGCCGGCAACGTGCGCTCGCGCACCGTGAGGATCGTCGCCGCGAAGACCTCGTTCCAGCTGCTCACGAACGCGAAGATCGCCGCGGCGGCGAGTCCCGGCAGCGCGAGCGGGAGCGCCACGCGCACGAACGCCCCGAAGCGCGAGGTCCCCAGCGTCATGGCCGCCTCTTCGAGCTCGCGCGAGACGCTGTAGAAGACGCCGGAAGTCACGATGACCACGAAGGGCAGGACCATCGCCGAGTGGATGATCACGACGCCCAGGAGGGTGTCGTACAGGCCGATGCCGATGAAGGCCACCGCGAGCGGGATCGACAGGATCGCGATCGGGAACATCTTCGAGGAGAGCACGGCGAGATGGAACGCGTCGCGGCCCGGGAACCGGAACCGCGCCAGCGCATATCCAGCCGGCGCCCCGATCGCGAGGCTGAGGACGATCGTGCCGAGCGCGACGATGATGCTGTTCTTCACCGATGGCAGCACCCCGGTCGAATTGACGAAGAACGACATCGTCTCCGTGGAGAACTGCGTCGGGAGGAGCGACTTCGGGAAGTCGTAGACCGAGAGGCTCTTGCTGAACGCCGCCACCGCGATGAGGTAGATCGGCACCAGCGTCCACGCCGCGAGGAAGATCGCGGCACCATAGAGAAGGACGCGATCGATGACCGTGCGGCGAGTGAGGCTCGCGCGCTTTGCCGGCGCTGACGCGGCGGTCATCGCTGGATCTCCGCGTCCTTGACCCGGAAGAGCCGCAGGTAAAAGAAGACGACCGTCATTGTCATCAGAAGGATGAGCGCGGCGAACGCGGCCGCGATGAATTCGTTCCGGTTGTTGTAGTACCAGTCATAGGCCTCATACGACAGAACCGGCAGCTGCCGCCCGGCAAGCGCAAGCACGACGGCGAATGTCTGGAACGCGAAGATCGTGCGGATGATGAGCGCCGACTGCAGGCTCGGTCGGAGCATCGGCAGCACGATCAGCATCGTCCGCTTGAACCGCGACGCGCCAAACAGGTCGGCGGCCTCGAAGTACTCACGCGGTATGAGCTGCAGTCCGGCGAGCAGGATGACGAGCACGATCGCCGTCGCGCGCCACGACTCCGCCACGATGACCGTGCCGAGCAGGAGGTGCAGGTTCTCGTACGAGAGGAAGTTGATCGGATCGGTCGTGAGACCCAGGCCGTTGAGCGCGCTATTGAGGTAGCCGGTGTCGGCGAAGATCGCCAGCCACACGATGCCCGCCGCGAGGTCGGAGATCGCCAGCGGTAACGCGAAGATGTAAAGGAAGACGCCATGACCCGGGAAGCGGGAGTGGATGAGCAGTGCCATCGCGAGCGCGAGCACGAGCTGCACGGGGACGACGAGGACGAGGAGCAGCAACGTGTTCCGAAGTGAATCGGCGAAGGCGACGTCGGTGACCATTCGCCGGTAGGCCTCGAACCCGAGTGTCCCCGGCACGGCCTGGAACGAAAGCAGGATCGCCTGTGCGACCGGGATGAGGATGAGAAGCGTGAGAAAGATGATCGTCGGCGCGAGGAGGCCGAGCGGGAGGGCGTTCTCCGACCGCACGAAGCGTGCGGGGAACGGC
>JANMSU010000290.1:0-1637 GCA_031389835.1 Chloroflexota bacterium | reverse complement strand
CACGCTTAGCGTGATCCCCAGCGGCGGCAATTCGATGACCTATGTCGACCGCGATCTTGCCGTCGGCGCGTACTGCTACCGGGTCGGCGCGACAGATCCGATAACGGGCATCGGCGCTTTCGGATACAGCCAGGGCGTGATCATCAACAACCCGCCGCTACCGGTCGCGCCGCCGCGGTCGGCGGATGGTCGAGTGACGACGAGCGCGGGCTCCCCGGCGCTGCTCGACACGGGCGACGTCATCAAGATCGGATTCAGCAAGGAGATGCAGACGCCCGTGGGCCGGCAGATGCGCGTGCGGGACGCCGACGGCACGATCGCTGACATCCGGTGCCAGCAGACGGAACAGGCCTGCACGCTCAACGCTGGCCCGGAGACGCTTGGCGGCACCGCCTATCCGGCCAACTCGGTGCTCACGATCGTGATGCGCACGGAGCCGTTCGGTGTCGCCGCTGGTGCGAACGTTGGGCTTCAGCTCAACGTGACCGTTATCAGCGGCAGCTTCGTCGACGTCGCGGGAAATCCGTGGGACATCTCCGGCTCGGACGATGTCACCCTCGGCGCGCCCGACTAGACGACTTCGCCAGCCCGGGCCCGTCGGGGCGACCGCCCGGCCGCCTAGACCCGGGCGAACCCATCACCGCTCGCGGCGGCGCGGGGCTGGCCGCGCCGGTCGTCGCGTGCCGGCCGGAGTGGCGAGTCGGCGCTCGAACTGATCTACCAGCTCGAAGACATCTCGCGCTTCGTACAGACGATCACGCTTTCGTCCACTGATCGGGTGGAGTACACCGGCGTCTACCAGCTCCTCGACCGCTAGGCGTGCTGCCTCATAAGTGACCGCCGCGATCTCAGCCGCACGTCGAATGTCGATCACTGGTTCTGCTGGGAGCGCGACGATCAGACGCTCCTTCGTCGAGCCGCGTCGCATGATCTTCCCGCGCTTCAACAGCGTCTCCTGTAGCGCGGCGACCTCGGCGGCGAAGCCAAGTGCCTCCCGGCCGGCCGTCCGCACAGCCTGCGCGAACGTTCCGACCCACGAGGCCAGACCATCGGGCGAGTAGGTCCGAAACGTCGTCAGCCCTCGGATGTATGCCGTCTGATCGGTAGCCAAGATCAGGCTGACCGGCGGCACGTATCGGACCGAGAGTCCGCGACGCCGCAGCACGACGTGGATGAGGCACCTACCAACTCGACCGTTCCCGTCACCAAAGGGGTGAATGGTCTCGAACTGCGCATGAACTATGGCCGCATGTGCCACGGCTGGAAGGTCGTCGCGCTCGACGAACGCGCATAGATCGTCGAGGAGGGATGCCACACGATCCTCAGGCGGCGGAATGAAGTCAGCGTTCCTCGGCGATTCCTCATCGCCTCCGATCCAGTTCTGCGATGCGCGAAGCTCGCCGCCGTGCCGCTCGTAGGGAGTGTCTCGGAACAGCGTCGTGTGAATGGCGCGGATGTCGCGGATCGTGAAGGTGCGCGCGCGCGCGCCGAGCGCGATCGCCTGCTCCATCGCGCGCACGTTGCCGAGTACATAGCGCGCACTCGCGTCGGCCTCGGCGGGATCGAACGCCGCACGTGCGAGCCGACGATGCGACATCTCGAGACCCTCGATGCGCGAAGAGGCGACGGCCTCGGCG
>JANMSU010000286.1:0-1835 GCA_031389835.1 Chloroflexota bacterium | reverse complement strand
GCGAGATCGGCATCGGCGCGGCATCGCCGGCCGCGATCGCGCTCCTCCAGCTCATGCTCCTCGTCCCGACCGCCTTCGCCCTCGTGGAAGGCGCGCTCGCGCTCCAGGGCGATCGCGAGGGTGGGTTCCTCGCGATGCTCCGCGCGGCCGGCGTGCCGGGGTCGGACATCGCGGTCGCGAAGGTCGTGGCGGTGACACTCACGTCGTGGACCCTCGTCGCGGCCGGTCTCGGCACCGCCGCGCTCGTCCTCGCGGGCAGCGTGTCCGCGGCCGAACTCGCCGGCTACATCGCGCTCGTGATCATCGCGCTCCTCACGACCGCCGCATGCGCGGCCATCGGCGTGCTCGTCTCCGCGTATGCGGCCGCGCGCCACCAGGCGGTCACCGCGGCGCTCGCGCTCTGGTTCGTCCTCGCGATCGGCCTCGACCTCGCGATCTTCGCCGTCGCGCCGTTCGTCCGCGTCGGCACGGCCAGCCTCTTCGTCGTGCTCGCGGCCGACCCGCTCGAGGCCGGGCGCGTCCTTGGACTTCTCGCGCTCGGCGCGGATCCGAGCGTGCTCGGACCGTTCGGAACGTTCCTCCGCGCCACGCTCGGGATCGGACCGGCCGCAGGCCTCCTCGTCGCGGCAGACGTGCTGTGGCTTGGCTTCGCCACGATCGTGGCGGGGATCGGAGTGAGCCGCCGCGGCTGATTACGGACGGATGCGTAGGCTGCGTTGCGCGCGGCGCTACATCATCGCGCGTTAGGAGCGGCGGCGGAATCAGCGCACGCGACGCCGCGCGATGACGTGCGGGCGACCGGTGTGAGCGTCTTCTCCGGCGACTGTCCCCCGACGCTCTTCACGATGCACCGAGCAGGGCGCGTTGGAAAGCACGGCGCGGGCGACGTTACCAAGGAGAAGCCGCGCGAAGCCAGCTCGGCCACGGTTCCCGACGACGATGCAGTCGGCGTGATCGGCGACGGCCGCTTCGATCAGCTGTGCGGCTGCGTGGCATTGACCGCCAACTGCGATCGCCTTCACGCTCGCGCATAAGGCGAAGAGCTACGACGCGTCGCGGCCCGCGACCGCGAACGTGACGGGGTCGTGCAGGAACACTGCCCTGCAGGCTGGAGCGCAGAATAGATACTCGCGGTCCGCGATGATGATCGTGAGGTCGCGCTCGCGCGCTTCCGCGCGCTCGACGCTCGTGCCGCACACCGGGTCCACGCCGAGCTTGGTCTCCTGGTCCGTGGTTTCCGTCACCGTGGTCACGTGGCACCTCCCGCGCGTTTTGACGTCCTCGAAACCGTAGTGCTGGCCGCGGCGCGTGGACAGAGCCGAAGGTCCCGATGCCGCGGGACGAGCGGCACTACACCGCGTGCGGCCCCTGCGCTCACGCCTTGCAGGAGTGAATACTTTGGACGCCGGCTTCGCCACGTCCATGGCCCGGATCGGAGTCAGAGTCCGCCCATGCGTCCTCCTCGGACCCGGCTTTTCGTTCCCGGTCGCGAGGCGAAGAAGGGGGATCGTTGTCGAGGTTCGTGTCAGCTCGCCTCACCCGGACTCGCGGCAATTAGGGACGCGGCGCGGGCACGACGTAGACGAGAACGAGAGCGTAGAACGCGACCGCCGCCGCGACGGTCAGGAGGTGAAAGACCTCGTGGTACCCGAACACGCGCGGCCAGGGGTCCGGCCACCTGCGCGCGTAGAGCAGGGCGCCCACGGAGTACAGCGCGCCGCCGCCGATCAGGAGCGCGATGGCGGGCCGCGGGAGGGCCGCTGCGATCTCCCCGACGGCAGCCAAGGCGAGCCAGCCCATTCCCACGTACAGGCCGGCGCGCGCCCAGCGGCCGA
>JANMSU010000281.1:0-3954 GCA_031389835.1 Chloroflexota bacterium | reverse complement strand
TGGTCGGGATGGTGTTCCAGAAGCCGAACCCGTTCCCGATGATGAGCGTTTACGACAACGTCGCCGCGGGTCCGCGCCTGCGCGGCTGGAAGATGAAGCGCCGCGAGATGGACGATCTCGTCGAGCGCAATCTGCGTCGTGCGGCTCTCTGGGACGAGGTGAAGGACAAGCTCCATCGCTCCGGCGCCGCGCTTTCTGGTGGGCAGCAGCAGCGGCTTTGCATCGCGCGCGCTCTCGCGACGGACCCCAGCGTGCTGCTGATGGATGAGCCGTGCTCCGCCCTCGACCCGATCGCGACCTACAAGATCGAGGAGCTCGTGCGCGAGCTGAGCCACGAGGCGGCCGATGCCGTCGTCGGCGGAGAGCATGAAGGCGGTCCGCTCGCTGACGCGCGAGGCCTGCTGCATGTTGTGCGTGACGATGACGATCGTGACCTCGTGGCTCAGCTCGCGTACGAGCTCCTCGATCTTGTATGTTGCGATCGGGTCGAGGGCGGAGCACGGCTCGTCCATCAGCAGCACGCTGGGATCGGTCGCCAGGGCTCGCGCGATGCAGAGTCGCTGCTGCTGCCCGCCGGAAAGCGCGGCGCCAGAGCGATGCAGCTTGTCCTTGACCTCATCCCAGAGCGCGGCTCGGCGCAGGTTGCGCTCGACCAGGTCGTCCATCTCGCGACGGGTCATCTTCCAGCCGCGCAGGCGCGGGCCTGCGGCGACGTTGTCGTAGACGCTCATCATCGGGAACGGGTTGGGCTTCTGGAACACCATTCCGACCATGCTCCGGACCTCGACCGGATCGGTCTTTGGCGCGTAGACCTCGACATCGCCGAGGAGGACGCGTCCGGTGGCCCTGGCGCCGGGTGTCGTCTCGTGCATGCGGTTAAGGCAGCGGAGCAGCGTCGACTTGCCGCAGCCCGACGGCCCGATGATGGCCGTCACGGCACCGACTTCGAAGCTGAGATCGACATCGCCGACAGCCTGCGCCGCTCCATAGAAAGCGGACAGCTTCTCGGTCCTGAGCGCGATCGCGCGGGGCGTCGCCGGGGCGACCGGATCGGTGAGGGGCTGAGGTGGCTGCTCGGCTTCTCGAGACTCCCTCGGCTTCGTTTCTCGCATCGTCACTGACATCCTCTTCTCCCCGTCCACTCTGTCAACGGACCCGCTGGCGCGCCACGACCCGTAGCGCCAGGCCGATGGCACCGATCACGATCACCAGCACGAGCGAGGCGCCCCACGCCTTCGTGTGCCAGTCGTCGTACGGCGAGATCGCGTACCGGTAGATCTGCAGTGGCAAGGCGCCGATCGGCCGCAGGAGGTCGGTGCTGAAGAAGTCGTTCCCAAGAGCCGTGAGCAGGAGCGGGGCGGTCTCCCCGGCGGAGCGCGCGAGCGCGAGGACGGACGCTGTGATCACGCCCGCGCGGGCGGTCGGCAGCACGATCGCCAGGATCACTTTCCACTTCGGCGCGCCGAGCGCCAGCGCGGCTTCGCGGAGCGAGTGCGGCACCAGCCGCAGAACCTCCTCAACGGTCCGCGCGACGATCGGGATCATGATCACCGCGAGCGCGACGCCACCGGCGATCGCGGCGTAGTGCCCGACGACACCGCGGACGAGGAATGCCCACACGAACACGCCGATGACGATCGAGGGCAGACCGGCGATGAGCTCAGCGGCGAAACGCACCGGTGCCGCGAAGCGGCCGGACTGGTACTCGACGACGAAGATCGCGGCCGCGATCCCGCTCGGGATCGCGAGCGCGCCCGAGATCGCCGCGAGGATGAGCGTTCCGATGAGGGCCGGCGCGACGCCACCGCCGACCTCCCCGACCGGCAACGGACGCTGGGTGAAGAAATCGATGTTGAGTGCCGGCATCCCGCGGAAGATGACGTAACCGAGGATCGTCACCAGGAGCGCGACCGCGAGAAGGGTCCCGAGCATTAGAAGCGTGAGGACGACGCCGCTGGCGATCTTCCGCCGCGTGGCCACACGGTGACGCGCCGGGACGGAGCCTGAGAGAGCGGTGACGGCGGTGGACACGGTCAGATGAGCACGCCGGCGGGCCGGTCCGCGATGGAGCGCCGGATGAGCACGCGAGCGACGCCGTTCACCACGACGGCCACGAGGAGCAGGACGAGCGCGATCTCGACGATCGCGCTGAAGTACAGCTCGCTGTCCGCCTCGACGAACTGATTCGCGATCGCCGATGCCATCGTGTACCCCGGCACGAAGAGCGATCCGCTGATCTCACGCGACGAGTTACCGACGACCATCGTGACCGCCATGGTCTCGCCGAAGGCGCGGCCCACACCGAGCACGGCGCCGCCGATGATCCCTGGACGCGCGTAGGGCAGGACCGCGCGGCTCACGGCCTCCCAGCGCGTCGCGCCGAGACCGATCATCGCCTCACGCTGCGTGGGTGGGACGGCGAGCAGCACTTCGCGGGACACCGCCATGAGGATCGGCAGGATCATGATCGCGAGCACGACGCCGCCGCTCAGCAGGTCGAAGCCGACCGGTGTCCCGCTGAACAGGTGGCCGATGACGGGCACCTGGCCCAGGGTCGCCTGGAGTCCCGGCTCGATCGTCGACCGCATGACCGGCACCATGACGAAGATCGCCCAGAGGCCGTAAACGATGCTCGGGATATACGCGAGGAGCTCGATCGTGAAGGCGATCGGCGCACGGATCACGCGCGGCGCGAACTCGGTGAGGTAGATCGCGGCACCCACCGCGACCGGGGCTGCGAGAAGGACGGCGATGATCGTCGTCACCAGCGTGCCGTAGACGTACGCGGCCGCGCCAAAGACGAGCTTCACCGGGTCCCACTCGGTGGTTGTGAAGTACGAGAGACCGAACGTCGTCAGCGCCGGCCACGAATCGATGAGGATGAGCAGCGTGATCGCGATGAGCGTGAGCGGCACCAGCATCGCCAGTGCCGCCACGCTCGCCGCGAAGATCCGATCGAAGGTACGCGTCACGCGAGGATGGTTACTTCGGAAGGGCGGCGACGCCGCCAGTGGTGATCGAGCGGATCATGCCTTCCGCCTTGGTCACGACGCCGGCCGGTAGAGGCGCGTATCCGAGGTCCTTCGCGAAGGCCTGGCCCTCGTGCGTGCTCCACCAGAAGTAGCGAGCGATCGCGATGGCCTTGGCCTTGTTCGCGATCTCGGTGTACGCGAGGGTCCAGGTGAAGGTCGAGATCGGGTACGCGTCCGCGTTCTCCGAGTTCGTGATCGAGACACGCATGTCCGCGGGAAGCGTGACGCCGTCCGCCGCCTTGGTGACGGAGTCGAGCGTGGCCTCGACGAATTTGCCCTTGGAGTTCTGCACGGTGCCGTAGCCGAGCTTGTTCTGGATCGCGTAGATGAGCTCGACGTAGCCGATGGCACCGGAGGTGTTCTTCACCGAGCCTGCGACGCCCGCGTTACCGGAGGCGCCGAGGCCACCGGGCCAGTTGACGGAGTTCGCGAATCCGACGCGGGTCTTCCACTCGGGGCTGACCTTCGAGAGGTAGTCGGTCCACACGTAGGTGGTGCCCGAGCCGTCGGAGCGGTGCACGGTCGTGATCGCCGCGTCAGGCAGCGTCACGCCGGCATTGAGCGACGTGATCTTGGGATCGTTCCACTTCTTGATCTGCTCGAGGTAGATCCCCGCGAGGACGTCGGGCGTGAACTTCAGCGACGCCGTGACGTTCGGGATGTTGTACGTCGGGACGACCGCGCCCATGACCATCGGGATGTGCAGCACGGGGCTGCCCGCTGCCGTCAGCTGGGCTTCGGTCATCGGCCCGTCCGTCGCGCCGTAGTCGACGGTCTTGTCGGTCAGTGACTTGATGCCACCACCCGAGCCGACCGGCTGGTAGTTGATCTGGATACCGGTGAGCTTGTTGTACTCAGAGACCCACTTCGTGTAGATCGGTGCCGGGAACGTCGCACCGGCGCCGACCAGCTCCGATGCTTC
>JANMSU010000262.1:0-7268 GCA_031389835.1 Chloroflexota bacterium | reverse complement strand
TCTTGAAGCCCATCGATTCCATGGCACAGTTGCCGGCGAAGACGATCAGATCGCCCCAGGAGATCTTGCGACCGTACTTCTGCTTGACCGGCCAGAGCAGCCGGCGCGCCTTGTCAAGGTTCGCGTTGTCAGGCCAGCTGTTGAGCGGGGCAAAGCGCTGAGCGCCGCTACCGCCACCGCCCCGGCCGTCGACGATGCGGTACGTGCCTGCGGCATGCCACGCCATCCGGATGAAGAGCGGCCCGTAGTGGCCGTAGTCGGCCGGCCACCAGTCCTGCGACGTCGTCATGACCTCGAAGATGTCCTGCTTCAGCGCGTCGAGGTCGAGCGTTTTGAACCCTTCTGCGTAGTTGAAGTCCTCACCCATCGGATTGGACAGGGACGAGTGCTGGTGGAGAACCTGCAGGTCGAGCTGATCCGGCCACCAGTCCTTGTTCGTCCTGGGCCGAGTCCGCTTGGGAGTCGGCGAGGGGATTACTGGGTTCTCGCTTTCGCTGCCGCGCTCAGACACGTCGGTTTTCTCCCATCTCGCTGTTTCCTTCTGATACCTCATCGCTCCGTACCTTGGTTGCGCTGATCAAGTGACAAGGATCGGGGTACAACAAGGATGGCGTCAGGCGGTATCGCCACAATAGCCAGCAGCCGGGACACGCGCCAAACAGCATGGGCGGCTCTGCGGCGAATCCACTGTGCGAGGAGGCAGCTGGGCTGTCAGCGGCGACATCGGCGGCTATGCAATGGATAGCGAACAACGTTAGGAAGAGGGGCAATGGCAATGGTCGAATACCGATACGAGCGCATCGAGGGTGTGGGAGACCAGGTGGTCACGGCGCTGAACCACCTCGGCAGGGCCGGTTGGCAAGTCTTTCAGCTGGAGGCGACCGCCAAGGGCTACCACGCGTGGCTGAGCCGCGAGGTCCCGATCATGGTGAGTGGCCTCGGTATGAGCCGCGCGCGAAACGCGACGCGCGCGGCCCCCGGAATCTCGCCCACGAGGCGCTAACGCCTTGGCCCTCGCTCCCCGCGTTTCGTTCAAGTGCGTGCCAGAACTCGTGTGTCGTCTGAAGCTTGCGCTAACCTGCCGGTCGAGATCCGCGGGAGGAAGATCGTGTCCGTCATCGACTGGCTCCTCGACTCGGACCCCGCGATCCGCTGGCAGGCGATGCGCGACCTGACCGATGCGCCTGCCGACCAGGTCGCCGCAGAGCGTGCCCGCGTTGCCACCCAAGGCTGGGGCGCGCAGCTGCTGGCTCTTCGGCGGGACGATGGGCTTTGGGACACTGGCACATCAGATTCGGAGTGGACCTCGCTTTTAGCCCTGTTGATGCTCCGCGACATGGGCCTCGACGCTTCGAGCGAGCAGGCGCGGAATGCGATCGGCCTCGTCCGCGACAACGCGACGTGGCACTCCCAGGGGCCTTGGCACGGCACACCGGTGTTCGCGGGCGAGGTCGAGCCGTGCATCAACGGACGCGTCGTGACGGTCGGCGCGTACTTCGGCGTCGACGTGACGAGCATCGTCGAGCGTCTGCTCGGCGAGCGGATGGCCGATGGCGGGTGGAACTGCGAGCAGGAGCATGGCTCGACCCGCGGATCCTTCCACACGACGATCAACGTCCTCGAGGGTCTTCTGGAGCATCAGCGAACCGGTGGCTCGACCGACGTGACCGCGGCGCTTGAGCGAGGGCAAAGATACCTGCTCGAACGCCGGATGCTGCGCCGGCTGTCGAGCGGCGAGCTGATCGATCCGGCCTTCACGCTGTTCTCGTTCCCGACCGGCTGGCACTACGACGCGCTGCGCGGGCTCGATCACCAGCGGGAAGCGGGCGTGACACCCGATGAGCGCGTGGCCGAGGCCATCGAGCTGGTCCGCTCCAAGCGTGACTCCGAAGGCCGCTGGCCGCTCGAGAACCCACACGAAAGCGAGCTGGTCAACGCCCGCCTCCGCGATCTCGAGTTCGACATGGACGAGAGCGAAGGCCGACCCAGCCGCTGGAACACCCTGCGCGCGCTGCGGGTGCTTCGCTGGGCGGGCCGATCGGGTCCTGAGGTCGTGGCGGGATGACCATCGAGCTCGGTCTTTACAGCTTCGGAGAGCGGACGCCGGACCCGACGACCGGTCGCACGATCACCGCGCAGGAGCGCATGCAGCGCCTCCTCGAGGAGATCGAGCTGGCGGATCGGCTCGGGCTGGACGTGTTCGGCGTCGGCGAGCACCACCGCGAGGAGTTCATCGTCTCCGCTCCTGCCGTCGTCCTCGCTGCAGCGGCCGCGCGAACGAAGCGCATCCGGCTCACGAGCGCGGTGAACGTCATCAGCTCAGACGATCCGGTGCGTGTCTTCCAGCAGTTCGCGACGCTCGATCTCATTTCCGGCGGACGCGCAGAGATCATGGCCGGGCGCGGATCGTTCATCGAGTCATTCCCGCTGTTCGGATACGACCTCAAGAATTACGACGAGCTCTTCGAGGAGCGACTCGAGCTCCTCCTGAAGATCCGCGAGTCCGAACGCGTCACGTGGTCCGGCACACACCGCGCGGCGATACACGACCTTCCGGTGTTCCCTCGCCCCGTCCAGCAGCCGCTGCCGGTGTGGATCGCCGTGGGCGGCAGTCCCGAGTCGGTCGTGCGCGCAGGCGTGCTCGGCATTCCGATGGCGCTGGCGATCATCGGTGGCCAGCCGCGCCGGTTCGCTCCACTTATCGAGCTGTATCGGCGGGCCTGGCGGCAGGGCGGACACGACCTCGCGCAGCTGCGCGTCAGCATCAACTCGCACGGCCTCATCGAAGACGATCCAGATGCAGCCGCGGAAGACGCTTTCCACGCGTACTCGCACGTCATGGCAAAGATCGGCAAGGAGCGTGGCTGGCCGCCGCTCACGCGCGAGCGGTTTGACGAGGAACGCGGGCCGCTCGGCGCCAATCTCATCGGCAGTCCGGAGCAGGTAGCGGCCAAGATCCTGTACGAGCACGAGCTCTTCGGCATGGACCGTTTCCTGATGCAGATGAGCGTTGGGACGCTCCCACATGAGAAGGTCCTCCGGTCCATCGAGTTGTTCGCCACACGCGTCGCACCGCTGGTCCGCGCTGAGCTCCTCGCGCGCGAGTCCACCCTCGAAGCGACAGCGCGACCTCGCTAGCCTTCCCGCCGGCGCTCGACGTGAATGCGCCACGGCCCTCGGACTTCCAGCGTCAACGCTGGGCGCGAAGGTCGAGGCCCTTTCCGCTCCCGTGCCGCAGGCGCATTTGGTCGGCCTCGATCTCGTAAATCACCGCGTCACGCAGGACGCTGAGGACCGCCTGCTCGAGGCGCATGCCACCCTCTTCGCAGGCCATCTTCGTCGTGAATACCTCCGCGAAGCGGATGGTCGGGCCGGCAAGCACGGCGGCGCCGCCCATCTGGTTGCACCCCGTGTGGCCGGTGAATGTGCTGTCCGCGTTCACGAGCAGATGCGCCACCGCTCCCTGCGGGATCGAAGACGCGGCGTCGCGATCGATGATGCTCTCGACGATCCAGCGTGTTCCTGTGAGCGGCCGGTCCGGATCGGCGACCGTCCGGTCCAACAGGCGGATCTCCGTCGTGCTGTTGGCCAGGACGAGCTCCGTGCCGCTGAGGCCGACGGTCGGCGCGCTGATGAGGAACTTCGCCAGCCACTCATCCTGCTCGCTGCGACCACCATCGCATCCCATCGCCGTCATCGATAGGTCTTCCGCCGCGAGTCGCCCATTTTCTACGCGTGCCTCGCCGCCCATGTGATTGCAGCCTGCGTTCGCCGCGACCCGGCGGCCCTCCTCACCGAAGCTGAGCCGGATCCGCGTCCCCGCGACGAGCTGCTTCGCCTGACCGTTCTCGATCACGCCGGTGGACAGGAAGGTCCGCCCTCGCAGGTCGTTAAGTCCACCGCTCGCCGCGCGACTGCCGCACGCGACGACCAACAGCAGACCGAGGACCGCGAGCAGGGCAATGGCAGCCGTGGAAATGCGCATCTAAGGGGTCAACGTCGCCGAGGCGCCGCGGTTCCTTAGTGGCGGAATAACGGTGTCCGCGAGCGCGTTCCCGCGGCGTGGCCGACTGGAACAAGAGCGTCATCGACGACTTCCGCGCCAAGGGCGGAAAGGGCATCGGTCACTTCGGCGACAAGCTCCTGCTGCTGTCGGCCCGCGGGGCGAAGAGCGGACAGGTCCGAACGACGCCGCTCGTCTACCACCGCGATGGCGACCGCTACGTAATAGCCGCTTCGATGGGCGGCGCGCCGCATCACCCCGCCTGGTATCACAACCTGGTCAAGCATCGAGAGGCCGAGGTCGAGATCGGGTCGGAGAAGTTCAAGGTGCAGGCGACGCCGGTCGCGAAAGGACCCGAGCGTGACCGTCTGTACGAGGCGCACGGCGAGAACTTCGCACCGTTCCGTGATTATCCGAAGAAGACCACGCGGATCATCCCGATCGTCGTGCTGGAGCGCAGCCCCTAGACGGCGCGGTCAGTTCTTGGCCCAGCCCTCCGGGAGCAGCAGCGTTCCGTTCGCGGTGACGTAGTAGACCTGCCATCCGTGGTAGCCACGGAACGCGCGCGCGTCGTCGCGCATCACCTCGCCGTACTTCATGACGGCGTCCACGTACTCGTTGTCGTGGTTGTACCACCAGATCGCTCGTTCCATCCTCGCCGGCGCGCCGGTCGCGCGCAGATAGCGGCCCGCGGCCAGGATCGCATCGCGGGCGTTGTTGATGTCGCCCTCTCCGTACGCGTCCCACGTCGCGGGCATGAACTGCATCGGACCCTGCGCGCCGGCGTAGGAGTCGCCGCGGATCCGACCCATGCGCGTTTCGACCAGGTTGATCGCGGCGAGGTAGTACCAGGGCACGCCGAACTCAGCCTCCGCTTCCCGGTAGTAAGTCATCAGATCGTGGACGGAAGGCGCGGTCTCGATGCGCCACTCCGGCAGCTCGGTCACCCCGGTCGTATCCCACAGCCAGAGATTGGCACCGGCCGCGATGTTGAGGTCCGCGGCCCGGCGCACGTCGCTCGGGATACCGGAGAAGACCGTGTCGCGCAGATCGGCCCGCTCGATCAATTTGAAATACACGAGCTGCTGAAGGTGGCCCATGTACACAAGCTCCCTACCGGTCACAGCTGGATCTCGCACCGCTCGTTCGGCCATCACGAGCTGTTCCAACAGCGCCGTGGCCTCGTCCGCAGCGGCCGGTACGACGTCCCACCTCCGCGCCGCGCCCGGCGAGTGGACGCGATCGCGGGAGGTCAGCGCGACGCGTTCGACTTCAGGCTCGAAGGCGCTCAGCGTGATCGGCACTGTCGCGACCCGAAGTGCATCGGCGGACACAGCGCCGGGCGCTCCGGCGGCCACGTAGGCAGCGACGAGTGTGAAAACAAGCAGAGACCCGGCCGCCAGCCCCTTCCTCATCGCGCTTCATCTTGGCGCAGTTACGTTCCACGCGAAACCCGCAATCGGTGACCGGAATCGAGGTGAGACCTCACTGATCCGAGTCGCTCGCTTGGCTGCCACGGCGACCGTTACATCGCGCTGTCTACCCCGCGCGCGTGGACAACGATGACTTCTGCTTCTGCTTGGCGACATCGACGCTGGCACGCAGAGCGGCCATCAGATCGCCGATATCGGAGACGCCGGTCGACTCGATGATCGGCGCCGGGACCGTCGGCGACTTGCGGCTGAGCAGGGTCAGGAGCTCCTCGCGGTACGCATCGGAATGCGCCGACGGCGACCACTTCGTCGCCATCGCCCCGATGAGCTGGCGTGCGGTCTTCACCTCGCGATCCGAGACCGCCACATCAGCGGGCCGCACCGCGAACTCCTCCGGACTGCGCACCTCGTCGCCGAAGAAGAGCGTTTCGAGCGCGAGGGTCTTCTCCAGGGGCCGGATCGCGACGAGGTGCGGTTTGGTGCGAAGGACGAAGCGGCCGATGCCCACCATCCCGGCGGACTGCAACGCCATAATGAGCAGGACATACGGCTTCTCGCCGCCCATCCTGCGAACGGGCGCGACGTGATAGCTCTTCTCGTAGAAGACCGGATCGATGTCGGCAAGGTCGACGAATTCCTCGAGCTCGATCGTTCGGCTTCGCTCCGGTGCGAGCGAAACGAATTCCTCTTCGCTGACCGTTACGAGCTCTCCGTCGGAGAGCTCCACCCCACGCACCACATCGTCGGCGTCGACCGCCCGCGTCTCGGGCATCGATGGCGACGGCGGTACGTCGGCCTCCGGCGCGAACGTCGCCGGTTCCTCGTCTCGCGTCACACGCTCGTAGCGGATGCGCTTGCCGGTGCGCCGGTCGTATAAATGGAAACGAACGTCCTTCGGCTGCGTGGCCGGATACAGCCTCACCGGAATGTTGACGAGGCCGAAGCTGATGCTGCCTGTCCAGACCGCTTGACCCATCTGCCACTACGCTCCCGCTTGCAGTCTGTTTCTCATTGTCCCTCAGACGCTGAAGCGCCAGCGAGTCGCGCCGGTCGGCTCGGCCGTCGCAACACCAAAGGCAGTCGTGGGCGTCATCACTTAGAGGTCCCACGGCGGTGGCCCGGCGCTCGGTGCGCTGTACGGCGCCGTGAACGCACCGTCACTCGCGGTCACGGGCCATCCCTGATTTGCGTAGGGCTTCGCAGGACGGCGGAGTGTGGCGTCGTCGGTGACCTTCGCCGCAAGCACGTCCCGTCGAAACCGGCGTCCAGCTGCTCGAGCGCGCGCGACCTCGGGCTCGGCTCATGACCGTAGATCGAGGTTCTTCTGTTCCGCCTTCTTCACGCCGCTCTCCTTCCGATCGCGCTAGTCGGTCACCGCCGACTCCGAGATCTTCACGAGCCCGAGCTTCTGGTAGATCTCGCGCGTGGCCTTAGAGAAGTTCAGCGTGTAGAAGTGAAGCCCCGGGACGCCGATGTCGAGCAGATCACGGCAGAGCTCCGTGGCGACATCGATCCCGCGTTTGCGGATCTCGTCGCGATCATCTCCGCCGGCCTCGATCCGCCGCACGATGTCATCGGGCACGGCGTACCCAGATAGCTGGGCCATCCGCTGAACGGAGACGAGCGACGTGATCGGCATGATGCCGGCGAGGATCGGCTTCGTTACTCCGAGTGCGGCGAGCTCGTCCCGCAGGCGCTCGTACTCCTCGACCTTGAAGAAGAACTGCGTGATCGCGAAGTCGGCGAGGCGGAGCTTGGCCGCGAGATACTGCCGGTCCGACACCAGGTCCGGAGACTTCGGGTGACCCGCCGGATGGGCCGCGACGCCGATC
>JANMSU010000059.1:0-2756 GCA_031389835.1 Chloroflexota bacterium | reverse complement strand
CAGTCAGTCCGTTCCTCGTGCGCCAGATGCCGCTGCCCGCGGGCGTGACATAGAGCACGCAGTCGCCGGGTGTGCACTTGTCGGCGATCGCGATGGCGGTCGTGCGGCCGCCCGCAACGTAGGCCGCGGGCACGTAAAGGAACGAGTTCCTGAACGGAGTCGCCGGGTAGAGCGCCTCGCTCGGCCCGACACTCACCCACGTGCCCTTCCTGCCCTTACCGGACGGGAACGGCTTTCCGTGCGCTGCCGCGAACGCGGCGCGCGCCGCGTCCATCTGGGCGACAGAGATAGTGTCCGCTGGATACGCACGCGCAAGGAAGTCCTGTTCTGCACCGGTCCACGGGCCGCCTTCGACCTGGAAGCCGGGCACGAGCTGCTTCAGTCTTTCTCGGTGCGCACCGGTCGGCGCGCGCACATGGCCGTCGTTCGGACGCGCGGTGTCGCCGGATGTGCTCGTCAGCGCGTTGTCAACGATGGCAGCCCCACTGATGATCGAGAACGCGAGCAGACCAGTCAGCGCGAGACGCAGTCGTCTGCGGTCCACTTGTTACCCTCCCCAGCGATAGCGCCCTGTCCGGCGCGGACAGCACGTTACACCGAATTCGAATTCGGGTGCTGGCGAACATCGGTAAGCGGGCGCGCAGAGACGCCCGCGGCAGCTCTATCTAGGAGCGCTCGCGTGACACGACGGTTCGGCTCTCTGACGCGCGACGCTCGTGCGGGTCGGCTCCGCCTCGGCAGTGGCGCTCCCCCCAGCCTGTCGAAGAACGACCGCGGTGAAGATCGCCAGAAGCGCCGCACCGACGCCGCGGCGATCCACCTCGCCCTCGCGGTCGCCGATCTCATCCCAGGCGAACCGACGGTCGGCAAAGTGTTTGGACTGATGGGGCTCGGCGCTCCTTTATGCGATCGGGCTCGTACTCGCATACGCAACGAGTGGCGAACTGCCGGTGGAGCTGATCGGCCTCGCGACGAAGGTCGCGCCAGCGACGAAGTCCTTCGACCGTCAACTCATCCGCATGCGGTAGAAGCGCAGCAGTCCGAGCTCCAGCGGGAGCTCGTCAACTTGCTGGAACCCAGCAGCAATGGCATAGCGACGCATCGTCGCGGGCCGGATGATCGCGCCGGTGGCCGCGGACGGCCGGTCGGCGAGCCCGTTCGGCAGGCAGAAGGCGATGCTCGCTCCGTAAAGAAGGCGCTCGACGTCGTTGCCCGGCGCGGTGAAGCTATCGGAGACGTTCTCGTCGGCGACCAAGAGGATCCCGTCCTTCGCCAAGACGCTGCGAATCGAGCGCAGCACCTCGACCGGGCGCGACATGTCGTGCACCGCTTCGATGATCGTTGCGACGTCGTACGTACCGCCGAGAGCGGCCGCGTCGGCGACGTGGAAACTGACGCGGTCGGCGACGCCATCCGCCTTCGCGTTCTCGCGCGCCTGCGCGATCGCGCTGCCGTCGAGGTCGAACCCATCGACGCGCACCTTCGGGTACGCCTTCGCGATTCCGATCGCCGCCCAGCCCACGCCGCAGGCGATATCCGCCACTCGGGCCCCAGTGACCAGTTTCGCGTGAACGTCCGGGATCCTCGGCAGCTGGTCGTGCGCGAACTGTGACCGCAGTGTCGGCCGGTTGAAGTCGCCCTGTCCCTGCCAGGTGTTGTCGCCGTACTCGGACCACGCGATGCCCTCGCCGGTTCGGTACGCCGCCACGAGCCGCGGCAGCATCCGCCCGATCGGCTCGAGGAAGATCGCCATAGGTGTCGCCGATGCCGGGCTGTCGCGGTCGAGGAGCGCCTCGGTGTGCCCGCGCGGCAGCGTATACACGCGCGCGTCCGCGTCGGCCGATGCGTCGTCGACGGTCAGTATGCCGGTGACCGCCTGTTGCTCGAGCCACTCGCGCGCGTAGCGCTCGCTGATGCTTGCGCGGCGCGCGAGATCGGTCGAGGTCGCCGGTGCGGTCACGAGCGCGGCGTAAAGACCGAGCTTGTCGCCGAGGTAGACCGAGGCGAGATCGAGCGCGCCGATGAACGCGCCGCAGACCCGACCTTGGAGCTCGTCGCGCTGCTTCGCCTCGTCGTCGGTGAGCGGAACGATCGTCATGACGGCGGCCATCACGCCACCTCCGCTGCGACGGGCTGCTCGAGCCGCGCCTTGATCCGGGCGAGGTCGGACGCGTGCATCTTGGCCGCCTCGACCTTCAGCAGCGGCGTAAGGATCGCGATGAGCACACTCATCGGGAAGCGGGCGGAGACGAGCGTCTCGCGCTTGGTCACGCGGGTGCGCGCACCGACATGCTCGAGCTCGAACGCGTTGCGCCACTCGGTGCCGTCGTCCTGCTTCGCGACGTAGACGATCCGCTCGCCCGGGATGACCTCGGTGATCGTGACAGCGTTCTTCGAATCACGACCCATGTCCTTCCCGATGGAGCTGAAGGTCGCGCCCGCGCGGACCTCTGTCGGCGGCTGAATGCGCAGTTGGTCTTTCGGCCGGGACCACTCCGGGTGGCGGCCGAAATCCGCGAGGTACGCCCAGACGCGGTCTCGCGGCGCGTCGATGGTGGTCTGCTGTGCGATGTCGAGTCCCATCTCCTGCCTCCTTGCGGTGATGCGGGAGAGGCTCGGTCCGCCGCATTACCGGAGCGCTACCGGGGCGTTACCCGAGCGCGGCGGCGGCTGCGACATCAGCCTCGGCATCGTCGAGCCGGCCGAGGAGTCGCTTCGCATCGGCACGGAGCGTGAGGCAGCGCTGCCGAGACGCC
>JANMSU010000247.1:0-2118 GCA_031389835.1 Chloroflexota bacterium | reverse complement strand
ACTCCCTTTTCGAGGCCGACCTGGATCGCCTCGAGCGCCTTCAGCGGCGCGGGGTAGTGGCCTTTCGTCTCTTTTAGAGCGGCCGAGCGCGCCTGCCGGAACGCGAGCGCGCGCAGCGGCGGGAGCGACGTGACCGCGCGCTCGAAGAGGGACGCGCCGCCCTGCGTCTTACGTTTCTTTCCGCTGCGAGCGCGATCCAGTGCGGCGCGCTCGAGCGCGGCGGGATGCACGACCTCATCCACGAGTCCGGCGCGCAGCGCGCGGCGCGCGTTGCTGCGTCGCGCGTTCAGGATCTGATCGAGCGCGCGCGGCAGGCCGATGAGGCGCGTCAGGCGCTGCGTGCCGCCAGCCGCGGGAATGAGACCGAGGGAGACCTCCGGCAGACCGACGCGCACGCTCGGCGCGTCGGCGGCGATGCGCCAGTCGCAGGCGAGCGCGAGCTCGTAGCCGCCACCCAGCGCGCTCCCGTTGATCGCGGCGACGGTGGGGAAGGGGAGCGACGCGAGGTCGTTGAAGATCCCCTGGATCTCGTGACTCGCTCGGGTGATGTCGGAAGCGGACGGCCAGCGCCCGAGCATCGCGAGATCCGCTCCGGCGACGAACTGATCGGGCTTCGCGCTCATGACGATCAGACCCCGCGGTCGCGCCGCCCGTGCGTCGTCGATCGCGTTGCGAAGCGCGGCGATCATCGGCAGGTCGATGGCGTTGACGCTGTCGGTGGGGCGGTCGATGACGATTCGGCCGATGTCGTCGTTCTCGTAACGCGCGCCGGCGGGCTTGACCTGTGCGACGTCGACCGGAGGGGTGATGCGCGTCGTCATGTCCGACGCGCTGGTCACTGAAGCAGCTCGAGCACGATCGCGGCGCCGTTGCCGCCCGCGGCGCACGCGCTCGCGAGCCCGAACTGCACGCCGCGGCGACGCATCTCGTTCGCCAGCGTCGTGATGAGGCGCGCACCGGTGGCGCCGAACGGATGCCCGAGCGCGATCGATCCGCCCATGACGTTGACGATGTCCTCGTTCATGCGGCCGTGGCCGTTCTTCTCGAGCACATGGAAGGTCGAGAGGACCTGCGCGGCGAAGGCCTCGTGCATCTCGACCAGGCCGATGTCCGAGAGCGAAAGGCCAGCGCGCTTTAGCGCGAGCGGGATCGCGTACGCGGGCGCGATGAGCAGCTGGTCCGCGGGATCGACCGCGGCGTAGGCGTAGGAGCGGATCGCGACCAGGCCGGTGCGGCCCTCGGAGCGCGCGCGCTCTTCCGACATCAGCAGGACCGTCGCGGCGCCGTCGGTGAGCGGGCTCGCGTTGCCCGCGGTGATCGTGCCGTGCGCGCGGTCGAAGACCGGTCGCAGGGCGGAGAGCTTCTCGAGCGTGGTGTCGCTCCGGATGTGGCCATCCTGGGTGACCGACTTGCCGTTCCGATAGAGCGGCGTGACTTCCTGCGCGAGCCTGCCGTCGGCCCAGCCGTTCGCCGCGTTCCCATGGCTCCGGAGCGCCCACCGATCCTGCGCGTCGCGCGAGATGGCGTTGATCGAGGCCATCGACTCCGCGGACTGGCCCATCGTCAGGCCCGTGCTGGTCTCCCGGATCCCGGGCGCGACCGGTGCGAGGTCGGACAGACGCACGTCGGCGAAGCTCCCCGCCTTCCGCGGCAGCGTCTTCGCCTGCGACGCGCTGACCAGCGCGCGCGCGAGCTTGGGTGAGTAGGTGATCGGGATGTTCGAGAGGCTCTCCGCGCCGCCGGCGAGCGCCGAGGTCGCCGTGCCGACCGCGATGTGATCGGCCGCGGTCGTGATCGCGACGCACGCGGATGCGCAGGCCATGCCCACGCTCGCGGCGTAGATGTTGGTCGGAAGACCGAGCGCGAGCACGATCTCGCGCGCGAGGTTGTGATAGGCGACCGGCCGCGAAACGTTGCCGTAGACGACCACATCGACGTCTCGCGCCGCGGTTTCCGTACGAGCCAGTGTCTCTGCGGTCGCAACTTTCGCGAGGTCGAGGACGTCAAGGTCGGCGAAGTCGGTGCCCGCTTTTACGAACGGAGTGCGCCAGCCGCCCACGATCACCGCGCGCTTGGTACTCGTCATCCCGGTCGCGGTACTCCCCACACGGGTCATGG
>JANMSU010000246.1:0-22751 GCA_031389835.1 Chloroflexota bacterium | reverse complement strand
AGATCCTCGAGAAGGATCCCGCGCGCGCTCTCGAGGACGCGCAGAAGACGAAGATCAAGGACAGCGCGTACACGTACTGGCTCCAGCAGCAGAAGAAGGCGCACGGCGTCCAGAAGCTGGTGCCCGGGCACGAGCTCGACGCCTGAGCTTCCCGGCGCGCTCGAGACACTCCTCGCGCGTTTTCCCGGCGGCGTCGACGTCATACCCGCGAGCGCGCTAGACCGCCACTCCTTCTCGACCCTGCGCGCGGTCGTTCTCGTCATGGATGCTGTTCCGGACGTCGCGCTGCTTAGGAAGCACTACCCGCCGCGCCATCCACTCGTCGCGATCTCCGCAACGGGCGAGCGACCGCTCACGATCGAGTCGCTCGTGGCGCTCGATTCCCGTTTCGTGATCCTTCCGCCGGTGGATCCGTACGTCGATCTCGCCTCCGTCGCCGCCGTGAGTCGCATCGCCGACCGCCTGCGGGCGCCCGACGGCTGCCCGTGGGACCGCGAGCAGACGCACGCGTCACTGCGGCCGCATCTGCTTGAAGAGGCGTACGAGACGCTGGAAGCGCTCGACTCCGGCGATCTCGATCGGCTGCGCGACGAGCTCGGCGACCTCCTGTTCCAGGTCGCGATCCACGCCCAGCTCGCTCACGAGGAGGGCGCGTTCGACCTCGCGGATGTCGCTCGGCGGCTCAGCGAGAAGCTGGTCCGCCGCCACCCGCACGTTTTCGAAGGAGTCGCCATCGAGGGCGGCGATCTCCTCGCGCAGTGGGAGCGCATCAAGCGCGAGGAGCGCGCGGAAGTGCCGGAGAGCGCCAAGGACGCGCAGAGCGTGCTCGGCGGCGTGCCGAAGGACCTCCCGGCCCTGTTCGCGGCCGAGCGCCTGCAGGAGCGTGCCGCGCGCGTCCGAATGGTCCCGCCGCGCATCGAGCTGCCGGTGGACGTTGACGATCCCGAGTTCCTCGGCGAGCTCCTCTTCGACCTCGTGGGTGCCGCGCGCGAGCAGGGGTTCGACGCGGAGGCGGCGCTCCGCGAGGCGAACCTGCGCTTCATGCGGCACGTCGCGCGCGTCGAGGCGCGCGCTCTGTCCGACGGTCGCGCGCTGGAGTCTTACTCTGCCGACGAGATGCGCACGCTGTGGGACGAGACGACGCAGTGAGCAAGTTCAAGCGGCCCGACGGTCGCGCGCACGATGCGCTGCGTCCGATCAAGATCGAGGTCGGCGTATCGAAGTTCGCCGAGGGGTCGGCGCGCATCTCGTTCGGTGACACGGTCGTGCTCTGCCTCGCCTCGCTGCAGGAAGGCGTGCCGCGATTCCTGGAAGGCAAGGGCGAAGGCTGGGTGACCGCGGAGTACGCGATGCTGCCGCGCTCGACGCCCGAGCGCAGCCAGCGCGAGAGCATCGCCGGCCGGCCCGGCGGTCGCACTTTCGAGATCCAGCGGCTCGTCGGACGCGCGCTGCGGACCGCCGTCGATCTCAAGGCGCTCGGATCGCGCAGCGTGATCGTCGACTGCGAGGTGATCCAGGCCGACGGCGGCACGCGCACCGCCGCCATCACCGGCGGCTACGTCGCGCTCGCGCATGCCGTGCGCAAGATCACGCCGTCGCCGATGCGGAAGCACGTCGCGGCCGTCTCCGCCGGCTTCGTCAAGGGCGAGCTGATGCTCGATCTCGCGTACGCCGAGGACTCGATCGCGGACGCCGACGTGAACGTGGTCGCGAACTCCGACGGCCAGCTGATCGAGGTGCAGGGAACGGCGGAGGGGCGGCCGTTCTCGAAGGCCGACTTCGATCAGGTCCTCGACCTCACGCTTCGCGGGATCAACGAGCTGATCGAAGCGCAGCGTGCCGCGCTGCGGTGACCGAGCGCCTGCTCATCGGGAGCGGGAATCCCGGGAAGCAGCGCGAGTACCGAGAGCTTCTCGTGGGACTCGATCTCGAGCTCATCGTGCCCGATGACTTGGATCCCGTCCCGGCCGAGCCCGAGGAGGACGGAGCGTCCTTCGCCGAGAACGCAGCACACAAGGCGCGCGTGTACGCGAAAGCGAGCGGACTGCGCACCGTCGCCGACGATTCGGGTCTCGAGGTCGACGCGCTCCGCGGCGCGCCCGGACTCCGCAGCCGTCGATTCTTCGGCGACGACGCGAGCGCTGCGGAGCGCAACACCCGTCTGCTCGCGCTGCTCGAGGGCGTGAAGGCGCGCGGCGCGCGGTTCGTGTGCGTGACGGCGCTGATGTCGCCCGACGGCCGCGTCGAGCTCTTCGACGGCGAGGTCCGCGGCGAGATCGCGCTGGCTCCACGCGGTGAGCACGGTTTCGGCTACGACCCGCTCTTCATCATCGCCGGCGATGGCCGCACGATGGCCGAGCTGCCCGCGTACGAGAAGCACCGGATCTCGCACCGCGGTCTCGCCGTCGCGAAGCTGCGAGCCGTCCTGGCATCGTAGATTTCCTGCCAGAGAGTGGTATAAAATGTACCAGTCGATGGCAGAAAAACTAACACCTAGAAAAATGACCGCGGTAGCGAAAGCCGCGCTGGCCGAAGCCCCGGTCGTCTTCATCGGCGGCCCGCGGCAAAGCGGCAAAAGCACGTTGGCACAGCAACTGATGCCGCGGAAGCGATATGTCACGCTTGATGACGCCGTCCCACTAGCTGCAGCGACCTCAGATCCCGATGGCTTCGCTCGCGGGCTTGCTCACGGAACCGTCATTGACGAGGTGCAGCGAGCGCCCGATCTGCTCCGCGCGATAAAGGCCGCTGTAGATCGCGATCGACGTGCGGGCAGATTCCTCCTCACCGGATCAGCCGACGTCTTCGCGTTACCACGTGTGGCGGAGTCGCTCGCTGGTCGGATGCGTCTCCTCACGCTCTGGCCACTGGCGGCAGCTGAGCTGGCTGGATCAGCCGGCGGACTTGTGGACGCACTGTTTCAGACGAGCCCGATCGACCTCGACATCCCAAGCACCTCCCGTGGCGATGTCATCGAGCGCGCCGTGCGTGGCGGCTATCCGGAAGTTCTGCGTCTTCCGCCCGAGGGTCGAGAGGGTTGGTACGAGTCGTATGTAGCCGCGATCACGCTCCGCGACGTACGGGACCTGGCGGACCTCCGCGGACTTACGCAGCTGCCTCGGCTGCTCCGGCTGTTGGCTGCGCGCGCGTCGATGATCCTTAACGCCGCTGAGCTTTCGCGTTCGTCCGGCATACCGCAGTCAACACTCGGCCGCTATCTGGCCCTCCTGGAAGCCACATACATCCTTCGGCTGGTGCCAGCGTGGGCAGGGTCACTCTCCAAGCGACTTACGCGACACCCGAAGATCGCTCTCTGTGACAGCGGGCTTGTGGCCCACCTCCAAGGCGTTGATGTGGCCCGGCTTGCGCGCGACGAGCACTTGGCGGGACCGCTGCTGGAAAACTATGCATTCATGGAATTGACGAAGCTCGCGTCGTGGAGTCGAGTCCGGCCGAGCCTTTACCACTTTCGCAGTGTTGCGCGTGAAGAGGTCGATATCGTTCTCGAGCGCCGCGACGGCTCGGTCGTTGGTATCGAGGTCAAGGCATCGGCGAGCATCGGCAACGCAGATCTATCCGGCCTTCGTGCGCTATCGGAGTCGCTAGGACGAAAGTTCGTTCGTGGTGTCGTGCTGCACCCCGGGACTCGAGTCGTTCCATTCGCGGACAACCTGTCGGCGATCCCATTCGCCGCGCTCTGGCGCGACTAGAGACCTACGGCGCCTTCGTCACCGTCTTCGTCACGGTCGGCGCTCCGCTCGAGGTCACGGTGAACGTGTACGAATCGGCCGGCCAGTTGGTGCCGAGCCAACTCCAGTACACGCCGAATTCGTCCAGCACCTGGGAGCGGCTGGTGTTGGCGAATCCCGTCGCGGCGCCGCTGATCGATAGCGTCACCGTCGAACGCGGCGCATACCCGTAGATCACGAACGTCGGACCGTTCGCGCCCGCGCCGGCGGTCGTGTCGGACGCGAACGCGATGCCCGGCGATGCCGCCAGCGCGCGAAGCCGCGCGGGCACGGAGGCGCTGAAGTCGGCCCAGGGTCGTCCGGTCACCGCGGCGTAGGACTCCTCGAAGGTGCGCCCGGCGCCGATCAGCGAAAGGATCTGCATCTGCGTGCCGAGACCGATCTCGTTGCGCAGCGCCTGCACGATCTGCGACGCTTCGCCGTACTGGTACGTACTCATCAGGCCCTCGCGCGAGTTCCATGACCCCTGGGACGTGAGCTCATCCGTGCTCAGCTGCTTGTTATTGACCGCCAGCGAGACCGCACGGTGCCGATTGACGGTCTGCCACCACAAGGCGCCGGGGATCGTGAACTCCGCGAGCCGTGCGGACCCTTCGTTCAGCCACGCGGGGACAGCAGCGTCGCCGGTGATCTCGTCGATCATCATGTGGGTCAGCTCGTGGCGCGCCGTCGTGAACGGGATGCTGTTGCCGATGCGCGCGAGGTCCATTGCCACACGCTTGCGGTAATAGACGCCCGCGCTCTCGAACGGATCCGCGATGGACTGCGCCGAGACGAAGGCCGATCCCAGGCCGAGGATCTGCGCCTGCGCGGTCTCATACGTCGCGTCGGTCGCGAGGAGGTACAGCTCGGGACGCGCGGCGAAAGTCCGGCCGTACTCCTGCTGGATGCTCGCGATGTCAGCATTCACCTGTGTGTTGATCGCGCCCGCGGCGAATCGCGACACCGCCGCCTCCGCGTAGAAGTCGGTCGATCCGGTGGTGCGCAGCAGGAACGAGATCCCGCCCTTCGTCACGGAGACGGGCGGCACGACCGTGAGCTGGATCGTCTCGAAGGCGTTTCCCGCGGTCGCGGTGATGGCACCCACGCCGCCCGTCGCGCCGGCGGTGAAGACGCTCGTGGCCGCGACGGTTCCGAGGGCCAGCGGCGCGACGCGCCACGTGGGAGTCGACTGCGGCATCACTTCGTCGAATTGGTCCTTGACCGCCACGGTGAGCTGCGCCGACTCGTCGGTCCCGAGCTGCACGACACCCGGCGTGAGCACGACGGCGGTCGGTGTCGGGACCGTGTTCACCGTAGCGGCGAAGCCCTCGTAGATCATCGTCCCGTCGCCGCCTTCGAAGTTGAGCTCGGTGACGAGCGCCGCGATGTTCCCTTCCTTCGCGTCGACGACCACGCCGTACTGCGTGTGGTCGGACAGTCCCGGCACCGACCGCGGATCGACGCGGATGGACGCGCCGCGCGCGAACGGACCGATCGACTGCCGCGCCACGAGCGCTCCGTCGGCGAAGCGATACCAGCGCAGCGTCGCGCTGGTCGCGCCGGCGGACTGCACGACGATCGGCGTCGTCCAGCCGCGCGCGCCGCCGAGGGTCCGCGTCACGTTCGGGAGATACGCGCGGTTGCCCTGCCCGCTGGCTCCGACGAATCCCATCGCCGCGCCTTGGACGAGCGTCGCGTCGAGCACCGCGAACGTGCCGCCGGTGACCACGAGCGAGTACTCGCCGACGGGTAGAGCGGGGCTCTGGTCCGGATCGAAGAGCCATGTCGCGCCCGGCTTGATAGCGACCGGCGCCGTGACTGTGACCGGACCGCCGCCGCCCAGGCGCTGGAGCGCAAGGGTCGGCCGTGCCTCGAACGGACCGGCGTTCTGCACGAGCACGCCGCTCGGATACGTCCTCAGCGCGGGGCCGTCGCGTCGCACGTACGGG
Source organism: Chloroflexota bacterium (assembly GCA_031389835.1). GTDB lineage: Bacteria > Chloroflexota > Limnocylindria > P2-11E > P2-11E > CF-39. The sequence goes on along the minus strand of JANMSU010000246.1, from coordinate 17,071 downwards.
AGGAACACGTCGCCCGCTGTCGGCTGCCCGACGCCGTTGTAGCTGAAGCCGCGCGGAGCGGGTGAGGAGGGCGCGTCGTCGTGCGCGTTCACGATGACTCCGATCGGCTGCGGCGACGTCAGGACGACCGAGTAGTAGCGGCCGGCGAAAAGCTGCGCCTCGGCCGTCGGGTCGATGAATCGCGAGCGTCCGGGCGCGATCGTGCGCGTGAGCGTCGCGGTGGCACTGCCGTCGTAGCTCGTGAAGCGCGCGCTCACCGTCGTGTTCACCGCGCCGAAGTTCTGCATGACGAACGGGGTGATCCAGGCGCGGTTGCAGTTGGCGTCGGTCGGCGGACACGGAGCCGCGTCTGGTTTGCCGACGAACGGCAGGTAGACGGTCGTTGCGCCGATGGTGAGCCCGTTGTACGAGAGGGCCTCCTGACGCGACGGCAGACCGAGGCTCTGATGCTCGTTCACCACGGAGACGACCTCGGCTCCGAAGGACTTCACGACCACCGAGAATTGCGCGTCGGCGGGCAGGTCTTCGTCGTTATTGGGGAAATCCGCGAAGCTCGTCGCGGGGGCGAGATCGTCGATCCTGCGGCACGCGACGAGTCCCCCGTCGCTGAAGCGGAAGAAGGACACCTCCAGGGTCGTCTTCTTCACTCCGACGTTCTGCACGATGAACGGCGTGACCCATCCGTTCGGTCCACCGAGCATCTTCGTGATGTTGGGCAGGAAGATCGTCGTCGTGGGCACACCCGGCGTTCCGCAGGGAGCCGCCGGAGCGGCGGACTCCGCGCGCAGTTCCTCCGTTGTCGTCCCGGCGGCGGCAGGGCGCGCGCCGACACTCGGCGCCATCGCGAGCACGAACAGACAGACGAGCGCGAGCGCGACCTTCCTCACGGCGGCGAGTATGCGTGAGGTGCCCTCCGCGAAAGTCCTAGTCGCGTAGCAATTCGCGAAGAGCTTCCAGGTCGCGTGCGTATGCCTGCTCGGGGATCATCGGCGCGTTCTTGAGATCCACGTCCGTGCGCATGAAGTGCGCGGGGTGGCCCGGTTCGCCGTCATCGAGGTACCGCGGAACCACATGCGTGTGCAGGTGCGGCAGAGAGTTCCCGAGCATCTCGACGTTCATCTTGATAGGACGGTAGTGCTGCTCGATCGCGCGTGCGACTCGGAGCACTTCGTCGAAATACGCGCTCGCCTCGTCCTTGCTCAACTCGGTCGGGTCAGAGACATGGCGGCCGCGCCAGATGACGACCGAGTAGCCGGTCTGTCCCACGTCGATGCGAGTCAGGTACGCGTCGGAGACGCGACCACTGAAGAGGCGAGAGCTGCCGTGCGCGACCTCGGGTCGCCCCTCCGCGCACATCGGGCAGTCCTTGCCGCGGACGAGCTCGCTCCAGTCCGCCGGCCACTCGCGCTTCATCGCGGCGCAACGGTAGCGTTTCGGGCGAACGCGACGATGTGCTCCAGACTCGGTGCGTAACCGTCGGTCGTGTCGACCACGAGACGCGGCGTGCCGATGTCGATGACGAACTCCGCGTCATCCTCGCGCCACTCGAGCTGTCGCGACCAGTCGCGATCACCTGTCGGGAACGGCGTGGCGAGTGCCTCTTTGACGTCGTCCTTCGTGATGACCGGCAGGCCGAGCGACGTTCCGAGCGCGCGCGCGAGCGTCGTCTTGCCGGTGGCGGGCGCGCCGCCAACGATCACGAGGCGGCCGACCATCAGCGGAGCGGCATCGCGCCGCCGTCGTACACGAGCACTCCATCGGCGACACGCGCGACGTCCCATAGCCGGTGCGCCTCGCTACTCCCGGGTGCCAACAGATGCACGACGCTCCATCCGTCAACGGTGAGTCGGTCGGACAGCATTCGCCGGTGGCACTTCGACCACAGCGTCTCGGCACACATGAACGCCGTGGGTCTCAGACGCGCCGCCGCCTCGAGGCGCGCGTAGTCCGCCGCGAATTCATCGCTCGCCATGTGATCCGCGTATCCGCGGAACGCGTCCACCGTCAGCGCGATGTGTGGCGAGCCAGGGAGCGCGTCGCGGCGCCCGCCGAGACCGCGCAGATGGACGTACTCGATCCCAGCCTTCGCGAGCGACGCTGTGAGCGCGGACCGGCCGAACTGCGGATGGCGGCGCGAGCCTGGCACGCTGCGCACGTCCGCGAGCAGTCTTATCCCGACCCCGTTCAGCACCGCGACGAGCGCGTCCACCGGGCGCGTTCCGTGACCGACCGACCACACCTGCGGCATCACCTCAGTGTGGAAGACTGGGGTCATGAAGGTCGCGTGGCTCTACGTGGCGCCGGTGAAGGGGCTCGCCCTCGAGGCGCGCGACCACATTGAGCTCGGCCTTGGCGGCGTCGAGGAGGACCGTCTTTTCTGCCTGGTCGGTGAGGATGGGCACATGCTCAATGGCAAGCGGCTCGCGCCCGTGACGACGATCGGCGCGCATTTCGATACCTCCACCGATCACCTCGAGCTGCGGATGGCGGACGGCGCGCGTGTCTCAGGTACCGTGCGGACGGGCGAGCCGATCGCGGTGACGATGTACGGCGGGCATGTAGGCCGCGGGCGCGTGGTCGAAGGTCCGTGGGCCGCGGCACTCAGCGAGCAGCTCGGCCGACCCATCCGCCTGGTCCAGTTCGACGGTCCGGGGAGTGGTCACGATCGCGCGGGCGCGAGTGCCGGCGCGACGCTGCTGTCGCTCGCGTCGCTCGAGCGCCTCGCCGACGAGGCCGGTGTTGAAGTTCCCATCGACCCACGGCGATTCCGCATGCTCATCGGCGTCGATGGCGCGTCAGCGCACGAAGAGGACGAGTGGATCGGCAAGCGCGTGCGTGTGGGCGAGGCAGTCATCGTCCCCGGCGGCAACGTCGGCCGCTGCCGGGTCACGACGCTGGACCCCGATACAGGGATACGCGACCTCGACACGCTCGACGTTCTCGCGCGCTATCGGGGCGAAGTGCAGTCGAGCGAGAAGCTGTCGTTCGGCGTCTGGGCACGTGTCGAGCGTGCCGGCCGCGTTGCGCTCGGTGACGAGATCGTGGTCGAAGACCAGCTGTGACCGATGTCACCGTGGGTCCGGTAATAACATCGACGCGGTGAATGCGCGCGTCGTCGGTCTGCATCTGCACGAGCGCCACGGCGAGCACCCGCGCGCGGTCGACGAGGTCGTCGGGCGCGTCGGCGGCGGCATCGAGGGCGATTCGCACGCGCGCCGGGCCAAACGCGCCGTCGTGGTCGTGGACCGCGCAGCACAAGAGGCGCTCGGTCTGCAGCCCGGCGATCTGCGCGAGCAGATCACGATCCAGGGTCTTCCAGGTGTCACGACGCTCGCGCCCGGCACCGAGCTCCGGGTCGGCGCCATCACGCTCCGCGTGAACGGCGAGGCCGCGCCGTGCACGCACATCGGCGAGATGCTCGGCGTCGACGACGTCGTGGCGTTCCAGGCCGCCCTGGCGGGCCGGCGTGGTGCGGAGTGCACTGTGGTCGCCGCCGATGGACCGGTGCGGATCGGCGACGCGGTCGAGGTTATGGCGCGGGTCGGCGTCTAGCGCCGATTCGCGACCCTTGGGACGCTGTTCCGCAACCTTCGCTTCCGCTACAAATTCCGTCAGTGACAAAGGTTCTCGCTTCCGCAGCAGCAATCACCACCGGAGGTGGAGGCTGAGTCGCGTCTGCTGAAGAACATCGAGACCGATGAGCCTCCCAAGACCGGGAGGCTTCTCTGTTTTCTAGGGAGGTAGTGGTGAGCGACGAGCGCGATGCCTGTGCCCTGGTATCGATCATCCGCAAGGACGGTCGGCCTGCGCGCGAGGTCCTCGACGCCGCGCTGCACGGCATGGCCGCGCTCGCGCACCGGTCGGGCCTCGTTGACGGCGAGGGCGACGGCGCCGGCGTCCTCACGGACATCCCGCTGGGTCTCTGGGCGAGCGCGCTCCGTTCCGCCGGTCGCGACGCGACGAGCGTGCGCAGTGGGCGCTTCGCGGTCGCGCACCTGTTCATCCCGCCGACCGACGGCGACGCCGATCAAGCGGCGGTGCGTCGCAGCCTCACACGTCACGGCATCGAGATCCTCGTCGAGCGCCAGAGCGCCACCGACAGCAGCGTCCTCGGTCCGCGCGGTCGCATCGAGGAGCCGCGCTTCTGGCAGCTCGCGCTTCTCACGCCGACACGCGGTGCACCCGGCTCGCGCGCCCTGTATGCGGCCGGGGTGGAGATCGAGCGACTCACGGCGGCGACCGTCGTGAGCATGTCGCGCCATACCGCGGTGTACAAGCTGCGCGGCGCCGGCCATCAGCTGCCGCGCTACTTCGCCGACCTCGCCGATCCGCGCTTCGCAACCTCGATGGCGTTCGGCCACAACCGCTACGCGACCAACACGAGCACGAGCTTCGACCGAGTTCAGCCCTTCGCGTCGTTCGCGCACAACGGCGAGATCAACACGATCGGGCGGCTGCGCGAGGAGGCGAAGGCCCTGCGCATCGCGCTCTCGCGCTCCGGCAGCGACTCGCAGGACGTCGACGCGGTGTTGCGCGGCATGGTGCTGGGGATGCGCCTCACACCGATCGAGGCGATCGAGCTGCTCTTCCCACCGATCGTCAACGAGATCAAGCGCATGTCCGCGGAGCTGCAGGACCTGTACGTGCAGGCGCGCGCCGCGTTCGGTCCATTCGCTCAAGGCCCCGCCGCGTTCCTCGCGCGTGTTGGCAACACCTGTCTTTTCGGCGTCGACGCGCTTGGACTGCGCCCGCTGTGGCATGTCGAGACGTCGGACGAGCATGTGTTCGCGAGCGAGCGCGGATTCATCCCGCTCGAGCGCTATGTCCGCGACCCGTATCCGCTCGGACCCGGCGAGCGCGTCGGTCTTCGCCGCACCCAGACCGGCTGGAAGCTCCTCGACCAGGACGCGCTGCGGAAAGCGTTCGTCGCGGACCGCACGACGCGTGGCGTCACCGTCGAAGGACTGCGCGAGCGCATCGCGTGCGGCGGTCCCGAAGAGGCGCCGGGGATCGTCCGGCGGCCCGGCGGACGACGCGAGCCGACCGCGCGCTGGCAGATCGCGACGCCGCCCGACGAGCTCGACGACCCGTCGCAACGACGCGAGCATCAGTTCGCGTCACTCGGTTTCGAACCAGACGACCTCAAGATGGCGCAGTTCGCCGCGCAGACCGCGAACGAGCCCATCGGCTCGCTCGGTTGGGACGGCCCGCTGGCGGCGCTATCGGCGGCGCGTCCAAATCTCGCGGACTATCTGCACGAGACCGTCGCCGTCGTCACCAATCCCGCGATCGACCGCGAGCGCGAGATCGAGCACTTCTCCACACGCGCGCTGCTCGGACCGCGTCCGGCGCCGCGCGCCGCGTCAACACGCCGCGCCGAGCGCGGTCGCTGGGTCGAGCTGCAGATGCCGATCCTCCTTGGCGGGCACGCACCCGAGACCGCGCTGCGCGGAGAGGACTACCGCGCGCTTGCGCGACGGCTCGGGACCTGGATCGTCGAGGACGTCGTCGCTCAGTTCACCGCCGACGGCGAGCGCGTGCCCGTGATCCTCGAGGCAGACCGCGACTGGGAGGAGCACCCGCGCGACGCGCTCGCGCGTCTCGGCGCGCAGGCCTGTCGCGGCGTGCGCGGTGGCGCCACGCTCGTCCTCGTGCAGGACCGCCACGTGGTCGAGGAGGGTCGCGCGTGGCTCGACCCGCTTCTCGTCGTCGCCGCCGCGCACCGAGCTCTCATCGCACAGCCGTCACGCAACGGGTCGCTGCGGCGGGAGTGCGCGGTCGTGGTCTCCGCGGGCAGCCTGCGCAATCTCCACGACCTGATGGTCGCGCTCGCGCTCGGTGCCGACGCGGTGAATCCCTACCTATTGCTCGAATACGCGCTCTCGCTCGGCGATCCGGATGCGCTACCCAACCTCGTGGAAGCGCTGCGCAAGGGAATGGAGAAGGTCATCTCCACACTCGGCGTGCACGAGATCCGCGGGTACGGCCGGCAGCTCTCCGCGATCGGTGTCGCGCCCGAGGTCGCGCGGATGCTCGGCATCACCACGTTCTGCGCGAGCGATGAAAGTGGCCTCTCCTGGGAGCGCATCGGTGCGGACGGCTTCGACCGCGGAACGATGCTCCGTGAGCGTCGGCCCGCCCGCATCGAGCCGGTGTTCCGCATTTACCCGCGTGTTTGGAAGGCCGGGCTCGCGGTCGCGAACGGCGAGCAGCCGTATCGCGCGTTCGCCGACAAGCTGGAGGAGTTCGAACGCACCCATCCCGTGTCGCTGCGGCATCTCCTGGACTTCCGCGCTCCTCTCGTGGGCGAACCGCTAACTCTCGCGCGCACGCGCACGGGCGATCACGATGCGCCTGTCTACATCTCGTCGATGTCGTTCGGCTCACAGGGCGAGACGGCGTACCGCGCGTACGCCGAAGCGATGGCGCGCATGGATCTCCTTTGCATCAACGGCGAGGGTGGCGAGCTACCCGATCTCATCGGCAAGTACCCGCGCAACCGCGGTCAGCAGATCGCGTCAGGCCGTTTCGGTGTCTCCGCGTTGCTCGCGAACTCGTCCGACTACCTCGAGATCAAGATCGGCCAGGGCGCGAAACCCGGCGAGGGCGGCCATCTCCCGGCAAAGAAAGTCTCGGTGAAGGTCGCGCTCGCGCGCAACGCGCGGCCGGGTGTCGACCTCATCTCGCCGTCGAACAATCACGACATCTATTCGATCGAAGACCTGGCGCAGGTGGTCCACGAGCTCAAGACGGTCAACCCGCGCGCCCGCGTCGCGGTGAAGATCCCCGTGACGCCCGATGTCGGGATCATCGCGTGCGGCGTCGCCAAGGCGGGCGCCGACATCATCACGCTCTCCGGCTACGACGGCGGCACCGGCGCCGCGCGTCAGCACGCCCTCCGACGTGCCGGTCTGCCCGCGGAGATCGGTGTCGCCGAGGCGCATCGCGTCCTCGTCGCCGCCGGACTGCGCGACCAGGTCCAGATCTGGTGCGACGGCGGCATGAAGAGCGCGCTCGACGTCGCGAAGATGCTGTGCCTCGGTGCGGATCGCGTCGGCTTCGGCACCATGGCGATGGTCGCGATCGGCTGCACGATCTGTCGTGGCTGCCAGCTCGACACCTGCCACGTTGGGATCGCGACCCAGATCACGTCGGCGGCCGAGGCCACGGAGAAGGGCCTCAAGCGCTTCGAGCCCCAGGAATTCGAGCGGGCCGTGCAGAACCTGATGCGGTTCTTCGGCGCTATGCGCGACGAGCTCGCGCGTATCGCGTCGCTGCTCGGCGTCTCCACGACCGAGGAGCTCGTCGGTCGGACCGATCTGCTCGTGCAGGCTCGCGGCTTGGATCGCGTCGATCTCTCGACGCTCCTCGCGCCCGCTGGTCCGGTGAAGCGTGGCGGTCGCGAGCTGCGCGTGCTGGCGACCGCCGGTGGACCGAGTGCGGAGACCCAGGCCGCGGCGACTCCCGAAAACGAGGGCGTACGGGTGCGTCTGGGCAGCGAGCACCGCTTCATCGCGACCGCGACCTCGGGACAGCTCGCGCGTCAGCGGATCGCGGGTGCTGTGGTCAGCGAGCTCGCTTCGTCGTTCGGTCACGGGTCCGTCGCGGGCAACGGCTTCGGCGCCTACTCGACTGACGGCGTGTCGCTGCGCATCGCGGGCGGCGCGCAGGATGGCGCGGCGAAGACCGCGCTCGGCGGGACGTTCGCCATCCTCAAGGCGCGGAACAGCGGCGGCGCGTGGGTCGATGGGTCAGTGGGGAAGTGCTTCGGCTACGGCGCGCAGCGAGGGCGTTTCTACGTGCAGGGCGGCGCCGATGCCCGCGCGGGCATTCGCCTCTCCGGTGCCGAGGTCCTCTTCGGCGGCGACCTCCGCGGCTTCGCGTTCGAGTACATGACCGGTGGCCGCGCGGTCGTCCTCGGCGATCCCGGTCGCTGGATATGCTCGGGCATGAGCGGCGGCGCTGTGTTCCTGCGCCACGATCCCGAGCGCGGTCTCGACGAGCGTGGTCTGCGCGACCGATTCGCGAAGGGCGCGAAGGTCAATCTGCGGCCGCCGTCAACCGACGAGGACCTCGTCGCGCTGCGCGACATGGTCGACAGCTACGCGACGCTGCTGCACGAGAGCGGGCAGATCGAGACCGCGGCCGCAACGCGGTCGCTGCTCGACGATCCGGCCGCGCACTTCCGTGTCGTGCGCCCAGGTGCCGACATCGTCGATCAGACCATCTCGACGGAGTAGCCGCCCCTTTAGGGGCAGTGGTCTCCGAGATTCACCATCGGAAAGTCTGGCCGGTAAGCGTGTAGGCGGCGCCAGTCTCGATCGCCGTGGATCAGAGCGTCGCACGACACGCTCATCGCTGTCGCGATCACGATCGCGTCCGGAAGTGACAAGCCAGTCTTCGCGCGGAGGTGCGCGGCGTCGGTCGCGAGGTCGAGGGTCAGCGGACTAACGGTGAGGTTCGGAAAGTTACGGACGTAGGACTGGGTGGTGATCCCCGCGGTCGTTCCTTTCGCGATCGCGCCCACAAAGAGCTCCGCTGCGTTGATAACCGAGATCGTGCTGCGGAATCGGCCGCCCTCGACCGAACTCAAGAGCCATGCCGCGCACGTGCGGCGCAAATCTCCCGCATCGGTGGCCGCGATAAAGATCCCCGTATCGAGCGCGATGTGTTTCTTGCCTTCGAGCGCGCGCTGCAGCGAAGCGAGAGACAACCTAGGTGCGCTTCTCCCACTCGCTGCGAAGCTCCCGAACGTACGCATCGGCGCCCTTGGGGGCGACACCTGCAAGCGATTCCGCCAGGGCCTTCGCATAGCTTCGCGGCCTGGGCATGAGCAGAACGCCGTAGCCCGCTCCCGGCAGGCGCACCAGCGTGCCGGTCAGACGATCCCGAGGCCGGACCCCCAGCGCACGAGCGAAGTCCGCGGGGAGGCCGACTTGCCTGTTGCCGCTCAGCTTCACCTCACGCGTGGTATCGGTCGGTGCTTGCTTCCGGGTCTTCACTGCTTAGCAGAATAACGGATTCGCTTAGCGGCGGCTCGACTACGGCCGGGTCGCCGCCACGAAGAGGATGTCGCGCAAGTCCACCCAGAAGCCAAGACGATCGCCGACCCGCTGCCCCATGACGTGGCGGACCGCTTTCCCGATGTTGCCCATCGCGCCGCCACGGAGCGGAAGGTCGACGTGTGCTCGGAGGTGATACCGCAGGCCGAGCAGGGGCTCGGCGAGGTGGCGGAGCGCAACCCGCTCAGATCGTGGTCTTCACGGAAGGCGTCGGGCCCCGGCGACGCGCCTCTTCGATCTGGTACGTCTCCTTCGCCATCTCATAGTCGGAGAGCTGACCGATGTCGACCCAGTAATCGCGGATGAGGTACTTCGCGACTCGCCCGTGCCTGACGACGGCGGCGCCACTGCCACGCTTGGCTTCGGCGATCTGGCGGCACACCGATGACACGACGGATGAGCGGCGCTCTCCGGCACCGACGACGTTGGCGAAGCGCAGCACCGTCGCGGTGCGCGTGTCGTTCGCGAACGCGCGGACGCGGAGCTCGGATGCTGCCTTCGAGATGCCGTAGTCGGAGGTCGGCCCGATATCTGCGCTCTCTGGTAGCGGCCCCGAGTCCAGCGCGGCGTAGACCGCGGCGCTCGAGGCGAAGATGACATGACGAACGCCGTCGGCCCGCTCGATCGCGTCGAGGACGCTCTCGGTCATCGCGACATCCGCAGCCCCAGGCCGGTCGCGGTCGTCTCCACTCATCCCGACGCCGCGCGCCGCGAGATGAACGACGACGGTCGGACGGGCGACGGACATGATCCGGGTCGTCCCGTTCGGATCGAGAAGGTCGCCGGCGAACAGCTGCTGCACGCCCGGCACCACCGTCCCCGCGGCGGCGCGCTCGACTCCTAGGACCTAGTGGCCGGCCGCCGCAAGCTGGAGCGCGAGCGGTTCGGCGATGAACCCGCGTGCTCCCGTGACGAGGATCCGGCTCATTGAGCAGCGATCGTAGACAGGGCTCGCGGGGCCGGGCTAGTACGAACGGAGCCGGTCGTCCGCACCGATTCGGCTATGGCGTCGTTGTCGCCCGAGGCGGAGAGTGCGTCGAGTCCCGCCGGGCGGCGGTGGCAAAAGTCGGGGGAGGCGAGTCCGGTGACACGACGGATGGCTGTTCGACCCGTCCGCTGGGCAGCACAGACATTCGCGCCCATCGTTGCGCTCGCCGTTACGGCGACGATCATCGTGCTGGCTCTCGGCCTACTGGCGGTCCGCTTCGTCGGGCTGAACGCGTACGTCGTGCAGGGCGGACCGACCCAGTCAATGGTCCCGATCGGCTCGCTCGTCCTGACCGCGCCGGTCATCTCCAGCCCGATCGATGACGACGGTGATTCGTCGCAGGCTCCGGAGATCGGTACGGCCTGGGTCGCGATCCCCACGCTCGGTTACGCCGTCACGTATGCCGAGGCGTACTCATCACCGATCGTGATGGGACTCGTCGTGTGGATCTTGTTCGTCTTCGCGTTGCGCGCACTCGAGCCGCACCTGTCCACCGCGCGGAGACGATTGGCGGCCTGACGCGGGCCTGACCGTCGGGGCGGCGAGATTCGAACTCGCGGCCTCTGCTTCCCAAAAGCAGCGCGCTACCAGGCTGCGCCACGCCCCGTACCGCTAATTATCGGCGTCTTGTAGCGATTCCACCTACGCTCCCATTCGCACATCGCGTGGGAGGACCGAAGGGTGTTCGAGGCCTGGGGCCGCTTTGTCTACCGCCACCGCTGGCCGGTCCTCGCGGTCTCGATCCTCTTTCTCGTCGCGTCAGGCTTCATCGCGAGCCAGGGCGGAAAGCTCGAGAGCGGCGGTTTCATCGAGACGGCCGAGTCGGGACGCGCCTCGCGTCTGATCGAGCAGGAGCTTCCCATCGTCGGTGGCTCGACCTTCACGCTCATCTTCTCGAGCGACACGCTCACGGCGCAGGATCCCGCGTTCCGCGCCGCCATCGACGCCGCGCTTGTCCCGCTCAGGACCGATCCGCGCGTGGACACGATCAACACGCCCTACGACGCAGGCGTGCTGAACCCGGCGCGCCAGATCTCCAACGACGGCCGCGCAATCGCGGTCGACGTCGCCGTCAAGGACACGATCGACATCGCGCGCGACTACTACCCCGCGATCCGCGCCAAGGTCACGTCCGACAAGCTGCAAGTGCAGGCGACCGGCATCCTCGCGATCAACAACGGCTTCAACGAAGTGCTGCTCGCCGATCTTCAGCGCACCGAGATCGTCGCGCTGCCCCTCGCGCTCATCCTGCTGCTGCTCGTGTTCGGCGCCGTCGTCGCCGCGTTGATCCCGCTCGGCACCGGGCTGCTCGCGGTGATGAGCGGTATCGCCGGGATGTTCCTGCTGTCGCACATCACCGGCGTCTCCGTCTATGCGCAGAACGTCGTGACGCTGATCGGACTCGGCGTCGCGATCGATTACTCGTTGTTCGTGACGAGCCGCTTCCGCGAGGAGCTGCAACGCGGTCGGAGCCGCGAGGACGCGCTCGCCGTCGCCATGTCGACCTCGGGCCGAGCGGTGACGTTCTCGGGCCTCACCGTCGCGATCGGTCTCTCGGGGATGCTGTTCTACGTCGGGACATTCCTTCCCTCGATGGGTCTGGCCGGCGCGATCGTCGTGGCGAGCGCGGTGTTCTACGGCCTCACGTTCCTTCCTGCGCTCCTCGCGCTTCTCGGACCGCGCATCGACTGGCTTCGCGTCCCGATCTTTCGACCCAACCAGAGCGGCCGCGGCTGGTGGCACACCATCGCGACCGCGGTGATGCGCCGCCCGCTCCTCGTCCTCATCCCGACGGTCGCGTTCATCCTTCTGGCCGGTTCGCCGTTCCTTCATCTGCGCCTCGCGTCGAGCGACGTCAACACGCTCCCGACCCACGAGGAATCGCGCGCCGGATACGACAAGCTGGTCGCTGACTTTCCCGGCGGCGGGCAGAACCACATGAGCGTCATCGCCTATTACCCGAGTGGCAGTCCGCTGGACCGGGCTCGCATACCGCAGCTCCAGGAGCTGGGCGCCCGGCTCGCGAGGATTCCCGGCGTCCAACAGGTGCAGAGTGCGTTCACGCTCGACCCGCGCCTCTTCGGCGGCACGGTGCCGGATCTCGCCACCCTCTATTCCCTGTCGCGCGAGCAGCTGCCGCCCCAGCTCCAGACGGTGCTGCGTCAGACCGTCGGCGCGCACATCGTGCTGTTCGACGTCGTGGCGCCCTATCCGTTCTACAGCGATGAGGCGCGGCAGCTGGTGCGCGATCTCCGCGCGGTCGAGCCGCCGCCGGGAGGTGAGAAGCTCGTCACCGGTTTCACCGCGATCGATCTCGACACCGTGAACTTCATCGTCGAGCGCACGCCGACCGCGGTGGCGTTCGTGATGATCGCCACGATCATCGTGCTCTTCCTGCTGCTCGGCTCGGTCGTCCTGCCCCTGAAGGCCGTCGTCATGAACCTGCTGTCGATCAGCGCCTCGTTCGGCGCGCTGGTGTGGGTCTTCCAGGACGGCAATGGGGCGCAACTGCTCGGGTTCGAGGCCGCGTCGATCGACCCATCGACGCCGGTGATCATGTTCTGCATCGTCTTTGGGCTGTCGATGGACTACGAGGTCCTGCTCCTCGCGCGCATCCAGGAGGAGTACCTGCGCACCGGCGACAACACGCACTCCGTCGCCGAGGGCCTCGAGCGGAGCGGTCGGCTCATCACCGGTGCGGCGGCGATCATGGTGGGCGTCTTCGGCGCGTTCGGGCTCGCGGAGATCCTCCTCATCAAGGCGATCGGGCTCGGCATGGCGCTCGCCGTCGCGATCGACGCGACGCTCGTGCGCGCGCTCGTCGTGCCCGCGACGATGCGACTGCTCGGCGACCTCAACTGGTGGGCGCCTGGCCCGCTGGCGCGCCTCTATCGGCGGCTGCGTCTCGGCGAGGTGGCTGCGCCTTCTCCGACGCCGGAAACCCGCTAGCCCGCCACTAAGATTCGGCTGTGGACGCACCGCAGCTTCGCCCCCTCGGCGTTGGCGACATCGTCGACCGCGTCTTCTCCGTCTATCGCGGGCGACCAATCCTCTTCATAGCGCTTTCGGCCGTTCCGTATCTCGCGTTGTTCCTGGTCATCGGCGGGATCGCGCTCAGCCTTGGGTCGCTCCTCGTGCCGCTCGGACCATTCATCGATTCGCTCAGCGACTCGTTCACCGTCACCACGGGCACGCGGCCGAATGTGCCGATCACGCCGGCGATCGGGACCGCCATCGTCGCGCTCGTCGTGCTCGGCGTGATCGCGGTCCTCGTCTCGGTGCTCTTCCTGTCGGTGCAGATCGGCTCGCTCGTGGACGCCGCGTCGGCGCGCTACCTCGGTCGGGAGACGACGGTCGGCGCGTCCTTCCGCGCCGGCCTGCGGGTCGCGCCGAAGATCATCGCAACGGGCCTATTGCTCTTCCTGTCGCTTACCGTCGGATGGCTCGCGCTGTTCTTCCTGCTCATCGTCGCGAACAACGCGCTCCTTGCTACGGTCGGGATACTTGGCGGCCTCGTCGCTACGGTGTTCGTGTTCGCATCCTGGCTGGTGGCGCCGGTCGTCGCCGCCATCGAGCCGGTCGGGCCGCTCCACGCCGTGCGCCGGTCCTGGTGGCTGTCGAAAGGACACCGGTGGCGCATCCTCGGCCTGCAGCTCCTGCTCGTCGTGTTGCAGGCAGTTCTCTCGACCCTCATCTCGTTCATCTTCATCGCGGCGTTCATCTCCGACGCCGTCGTGCGTCTCGTCCTTCAGAACATCGTCAACGTCATCGCGACCGTGCTGTGGGCGCCGATCGAGTGGGGGACGTTCACGATCTTGTACTTCGATCTGCGCGTGCGCAAAGAGGCGCTCGACCTGCAGCTCGCCGCGGAGGCCCTGCCGCGCGAGGCATGATGCGCGTCCTGGTGCTCGCCCTCGCGATGTGGCTCGCGCAGCCGCTCGTGGCGCACGCGGACACCATTTCGCCGCGCGACTACCGCCAGCGCCTGATCGACGCGCGATCTCTGGTCGTGCAGGCGCGCGCCGTCTCCGGCACGGCACGCGACAGCGCGGTGACGCGCGCGCGCTTGGTGATCCTCGCGACGACCGCCGTCGCTCTGCCAACAGGGGAACTGACCGTCAACGACAGCGCGCTCGCGGAGCGCATCGTTGCCAGCGACGCGTCGCTCGACGCCGCGGTCGCGCTCATCGACGCGCAGCTCGCACTGGTCTCGCGAGCGGTCTCGCCGTCGATCGACCCCGCGCGGTCCGACGCGGCGCTGCGGGACGTGCTCCGCGCGACGGACAACGCGCAGGCGTCACCGTCCTTCATCGACTCGATCGCTCGCGCGTTCCAGCGCTTCCTCGCGGGCCTCGAGGGTCCGCGCGTCGACTTCGGTCTCGTGTGGCCGCTCCTCGGGGTCCTCGGCGCTGCGGTCATCTTCTTCGTCGTCGCGACACTCGGCCGTGGCTTGGGCGAGCGCGTGCGGACCGAGGTCGCGCTCCGTGAGACGGCTGGCGCCGACCGCGCCGATCCGGCGCGGCATCTCCGCGCCGCCGACGAGGCGCTCGCCTCAGGCCGACCGCGCGACGCGATCCACGCGCTGTACCTCTTCGCGCTAACGTCGCTCGTCGCGCGTGAGGCGATCCGCTTCGACCCCGCGCTCACCGACCGCGAGCTTCTCGTGCGCGCGGCCGCGATCCCGCATGCGGACGCGCTGCGCGATCTTGTCGCGCTGTACGAGCGATCGTGGTTCGGGCTCCGCGATCCGGGCGCGGACGAGGCGCGGCGCGCGCGGACCCTTGCGATGCGAGTGGCCGGATGAGACGTCCGAGTCCCCTCTACGTCGTCGCGCTCGTCCTCGCGATCGCGACCGTCGTGTTCGCATTCGCGACGGTCGGCACCGCGCCGGCGACCGCCGGCCGGACCGGTTCGGTGTACGACGAGGGCGCCGGGGGCGCGGCCGCGCTGCGCCGCTACCTGGGGGCGATGGGCGCGAACACGACCACGCTGCAGGGCGAGCGGTTCGCCCCTGACATTTCAACGGCGTCGGTCCTGTTCATCCTCGGCGCGACAGAGGCCATCACCCCGAGCGACGCGGAGAACGTGCGGAAGTTCGTCGTCGCGGGGGGCACCGCAGTCGTCGCGACGGACCTGGGACTCCTCGAGCGTCCGCTCCTCGACGCTTTCGGCCTCAGCATCACCGGCCTCGCACGGCCGGGCACGCATGCGCTCTCGAGCGCCGTCTTCTCGGATCCGCCGGCGGTCTCGCTCGCCGTCGATCGCGCCGGCTCGTTGTCGCTCAGCCCGCGGGCGCTGGCGCTCGCGTCGGATGGGCGCACGACGATCGCGGCCGCGGTGCGCGAAGGCCGCGGGACCTTCTACGTCGTCGCGAGCCTCGGGCCGTTCCTCGCCGCGGGCCTCGGCGAAGCCGACAACGCGCGCGTCGCGCTCGCGTTCGCGCATGACGCGGTCGCACAGGGCGGAACGGTCGCGTTCGACGAGTACCACCACGGCTTTCACCCAAGCGCCGATGTCCTCGTTCTCATGCAGACCACCTGGCCGGGACGCGCATTGGTGTTCGCCTGTGTCGCCGGCCTCCTCTATCTCGTCCTCTCCGGTCGCCGTCTGGGACCAGCAGTTCCGCTGGACTCGCGCCCCGCGCGCTCGAGCCTCGAGTACATCCGTGGCTTCGCGGGGCTGGTGCGTCGTTCGGGCCGGGGCGAGATCGCGCGGCGCCGGTTGCGCCGCGATCTGCGTGGCGGCCTGGCCCGCGCCCTGGGTCTCGATCCAGGCATGGACTTCGAGCGCGTCCTCGCGACGCTGGCGGCTGCGGACCGGCAGCGTGCCGCGGAGGCGCGCGCGGTCGACGATGCGCTGGGCCGCCGCTTGCGCGAGGACCAGCTGCTCCGTACCGTCGGCCAGATAGAACGGCTCGTGAGGCGGTGAGCGGTCGCGCGCGCGAGGTCGCGGAGCGTTTCCACCGCGACGTGCATCGCGTCATCGTTGGGCAGGACGAGACCGTCCGGCTTGCTTTCATCGCGCTCGTTCTCGGCGGTCACCTACTGATCGAGGGCGTGCCGGGTACGGCGAAGACCCTCCTCGCGCGCACGATCGCGCGCCTCATCGGCGGCACCTTCAAGCGGATCCAGTTCACTCCCGACCTGATGCCGAGCGACATCGTCGGCACGTCCATTTACGAGATCACGACGAGCAACTTCAGGATCAAGGAAGGGCCGATCTTCGCGAACGTCGTCCTGGCCGACGAGATCAACCGCGCGCCCGCGAAGGCGCAGGCCGCGCTTCTCGAAGCGATGGAAGAGAAGCAGGTCACGCTCGAGGGTGATTCGCGCTCGCTGCCGCGTCCGTTCCTCGTCATCGCGACGCAGAACCCGGTCGAGTACGAAGGGACCTATCCGCTGCCCGAGGCCGAGCTCGACCGCTTCCTCTTCAAAGCGATCATGCGCTACCCCGAGTCGCAGGAGGAGCAGGCGATCCTTCGCGCGCACGACAAGGGTCAGCCGCTCGCGGAGGTCGACAAGCTCGAGCCGTTCGCGAAGAACGTATTGGAGGAGTGCGCCGCCGAGGTCGAGTCGGTGACGGTCGAAGACTCCGTCCTGCAATACGTCGTGCGCATCGTCGAGGAATCACGGAAGTCGACCGACCTGCTGCTCGGGGCGAGCCCCCGCGCGGGCGTACACCTCCTACGCGCGTCCAAGACCGCCGCGGCGCTCGATGGCCGCGACTTCGTCACGCCGGACGACGTGAAGTCGCTCGCCATCCCCACGCTGCGCCACCGCCTCGTTTTGCGCGCCGAAGCCGAGATCGAGGGCCTCGACGCCGATGCGGTGTGCCGGCGCGTGCTCGCGCGCCTCGACGTCCCACGCTGAGTCGCATCCCGCTGCCGCGCCCGCGGCTGCTCGCGCTGGTGCTCGCCGCCGCCGTCCCGCTTGCGCTCGGAGGGATCTCCGGCGCGTTCGTGGCGCTCGGCGTCGCGGGCGTCGTGCTCGCCCTCGTGCTCGCGGTCGTCGACCACCGCGCG
>JANMSU010000196.1:0-4289 GCA_031389835.1 Chloroflexota bacterium | reverse complement strand
GACGTTCTGAACAACCAGCGCAACGAGATCTACAAGGATCGTCGCAAGATCCTGGAGAAGGGCGACGTGCGCGAGACCGTCCTCGAGTTCCTGCACGACGAGGCGGCTTCCATGGTCGAGGCGGAGGCGACCTCCCCGGATGCCGAAGACTGGGAGCTGGACAAGCTCGCCCTCACTCTTGGTGCACTGCTCGGGCGCCAGATCGCTCCGTCTTCCTTCGGTCAGCCGGAGAATCTCGAACAGCTGCGCGAGACCGTCGAGGGACTCGTCGACGACGCGTATGAAGCGAAGGAAGCGGAGCTCGGCAGCATCGAGGTGGACGGCCAGACGACACCGGTCATGCGTGCGGTGGAGCGCTGGGTGATGCTGCAGACCATCGACACGCACTGGATCGAGCACCTCACCGCGATGGAGGAGCTGCGCGAGGGGATCTACCTCCGCGGATACGGCCAGCAGGATCCGCTCGTCGCCTACAAGCGGGAGGCGCACGACTACTTTGAGCAGATGCAAACGCGAGTCGCCGCGGGCGTTGCGCAAACGGTGTTGCGGGTCTCGATACGGACTGCCGAGCAGGCCGAGAAGACGGAACTGCAACAGGGCAAAGCGCCCCAGCAGACGTCGACGTCAGGGAACGGAACCACGACGACCGGGCGGAGCGACATGCGAACGAATCGCGACGAACAAGGGCCGACGACGAATACCGGCAAATCGAAACTCGGTCGGAACGACCCGTGCTGGTGTGGATCAGGGAGAAAGTTCAAGAAGTGTCACGGGAAATGACGGCGACGCGCCGCGGGTCCTGCCCCGGCTCGGGGTCCTCGCTCGCTCGCTACTCGCCCGCTCGGACCCCCTCTGAGTCGTCCCTTCGTATCGCGGGCTCAACTCTCGCTCGCGAGGACCCGACTCGCCGTGTCACCCGCGGCGCTCCGCAGGTCGTCTCGTGATCACGATCCCGTTCGATCCCAACATTCATCTCGGGCCGCTCACGATCGCGTGGCACGGCATCTTTACCGCTGTCGGCATCTTGTTCGGCGTCTGGCTCCCGCTCCGTCTCGTCCGCAGTCGCTTCACTGAGGAGGACGCGACGTCTGTTGCCACTTGGGGCGTCGTATTCGGGATCATCGGCGCTCGGCTCGTGCACGTCATCGATGCGTGGCAGTACTACGCCGCCAATCCGCTGCAGATCTTCCTGATCTGGACGGGCGGGATCGCGGTGTGGGGCGCCGCCATCTTCGGCGTGCTCGGCGGACTGTTCATCGCGATCCGACGAAAGCTCCCGATCGGCTTCGGGGCCGATGCCGCCGCTCCAGGCATCCTGCTCGGCTTCGCCATCGGGCGGATCGGCGACATCATCAACGGCGAGCACCACGCGACCGCGTGCGAACCGCCGGCCGGTCTCTGCGTCGGCTTCACTCACCCGGAAACGCTCGGACAGGCCGGACCCGTGCATCTGGTGGTGGCGTACGACATGGTGTGGAACCTCATCGGAGTGGCGGGTTCGCTGGCGCTTCGCGGCCGCGGTCTGCCGGACGGGCTGATCTTCTGGCTCGCGGCCGCGTGGTACGCCATCGGACGCTTTCTGCTGGGCTTCCTGCGCACCGTCGATCCGACCTACGTCTTCGGCCTGCGCGAGGACCAGATCATCGGCCTTCTCGTCATGGCGGCGGCGATCCCGATGATCGTCCGCTTGACGGCGTTCCGTCGCGCGCCGGAGGCGGTCGCCGCCTGATCGAGCTCCCCTTCGACCCGGACCTGGTCATCGGGTCGTTCCGCGTCGCCTGGCACTCGGTCTTCGCATTCGTCGGCATGCTCGTAGGCGGCTTCGTTTCAATCCGGTGCGCGCGTTACCTCATTCGCGACGAGCGCGTGTATCCCTTCGCGATCGCCGTCGTCTTCGGCGGTCTGATCGGCGCGCGCATCGCGCACGTCACCGACAACTGGGCGATCTATGCGAACGATCCTGTCGAAGCTCTGCAGTTCTGGAGCGGCGGCATCGGCACGATGGGTGCGCCGATCGGCTCGACGGTCACGGGCTTTCTCGCCGCGCGCTGGCTTCGCCTGCCGCTCGGCTTCATGTTCGACGTCACCGTCATTGGCATCGCGCTCGGCGAGGCCATCGGGCGCGTCGGCGACATCATCAACGGCGAGCACCACTCCGTCCCCTGCGCCGACCTGCCGTGGTGCGTGCGCTACACACACCCGGACACCCTCGGACAGAGCACGTCGGTCCATCCGATCGGCGTCTACGACGGCCTGATGATGCTGGCCATCTTCGTCGTCCTTTACCTGTACTGGCGCCGGGTCCGCGGGCGCCCGCCGGAGGGTCGGGTCTGGCTTGCCTACCTGCTGCTTCTGGGCGGCGGCAGGTTCCTCCTGTCGTTCCTTCGGACAGACCCCGTCTTCCTGGCCGGGCTCCAGCAGGCCCAGGTCCTCGGCCTGCTCTATTTGGGCGCAGGAGCGGTCAGTTTGCCTTTTCTCGAGCGTCGAGCCGCTCGTCTCTCTGCGGGCCCGCGAGCACAAAATGGGGAAAAACCCCTTCTCAAACCGGTGTCAGACCGGTAAACTCGCGTACGGAAAGCGGCACAGAGGCCGCCTGTGGGGAGCGTCATGAAAGAGTGGATCGTCTGCGAGGACAACTGCCTGAAGTGTTCCTACGGCGCAACCCTCGACTGTGACGGAGACTGCCCGCGCTGTCCTCGCAACACCTACTGCCCGTGCGTGACGTTCGTCAGCTTCGCAGCAGGCAAGCTGGCACCCGTCGCCCAGCCGGTCACGACCACCTTCGAGCGACCCCGCAAGCGCTGAACCGTCGTGACGGTGGACCCGGCGGCGCTCGCCGCTCTGCGCGAGCGCATCGACCGCATGGCGGTGTTCCTTTGACCTCCCAGCTCTGCGCAGTGAGGTCACGCGTCTAGAGGCCGAGTCCTCCGCGCCCGACCTTTGGAACGACCGGCAACGTGCCCAGCAGGTCATGAAACGTCTCGGCCTCGTCCGCGCGCGCGTCGATCGCTGGGACTCCTTTCGCCAGCGAGCCGCGGATCTTGCCGAGCTCGCATCGATGGCCGAGGACGCCGCGCTCAGCGCCGACCTCGAGCGGGAGCTCGAGGAGCTCGCCCGCGAGGTCGACAAGGCCAGTCTCGAAGCGCAGCTCGGCGGTCCGTACGACGAGCGCGACGCAGTGCTGGCCATCTCAGCGGGCGTTGGGGGAACGGACGCCGCTGACTGGGCGCAGATGCTCGTCCGCATGTACGTGCGTTGGGCGGAGCGCCACGGATTCAAAGCCGACATCGTCGAGACGACCGCCGGTGACGAGGCCGGCATCCGCAGCGCCACGCTCACGATCGAGGGTCCATACGCGTACGGCTATCTCAAGACCGAGCGCGGCACGCACCGTCTGGTGCGGATCTCGCCGTTCGATTTCCAAAAACGCCGCCAGACATCGTTCGCGCTCGTCGACCCGACGCCGCAGGTCGAGGACGACGCGGAGATCGAGATCCGGCCCGAGGAGCTGAAGATCGACACGTACCGCGCGACCGGCGCGGGTGGTCAGAACGTCAACAAGACGGAGACGGCGATACGCATCACGCACCTACCGAGCGGCATCGTCGTCTCCTGTCAGAACGAGCGATCGCAGCTCCAGAACCGGGAGACCGCGATGCGCATCCTGAAAGCGCGGCTGCTGGAGAAGCGCGTCCTCGAACAGGAGGCCGAGCAGGCACGCGAGCGTGGCGAGATGCGCTCGGCCGACTGGGGCAGCCAGATCCGCTCGTATGTGCTCCACCCCTACACGCTGGTGAAAGACCACCGGACGGGGGTCGAGGTGGGCGATGTGGCGAAGGTCCTGGACGGCGATATCGACGCATTCATTGAGGCTGCGCTTTCAAAACCGACCAGTGGCACGGGGAGTGCTCAGTAATGACCCGTAACGCCTTGGGCGCCAGGGAGCGTACCCGCGTGGAGGTTGATTCATGGTCAATGCAAAAGATCTACGTGACATGTTCGAAGACATCCGCAACGAAGCGGGCAAGCGGGCGTCGGACTTCGTGAGCGACGCCAAGAAGTCGGACCTGAAGATGTCGGACCTCCGGATGCCGGACATCGGCCGCCACGACCACACGCCGGGCATCGTTTGGCTCGGCCTCGGTCTTGTGCTCGGCGCAGTCGTCGGCATGGCGATCGCGCTGATCTCGGCTCCGTATCCCGGACAGGAGACCCGCCGGCGCCTCGTTCAGCAGGTCGACAAGATGAAGAAGCAGGGCGAGGAGCAGATCGAGCAGATCCGCCCGTCG
>JANMSU010000185.1:0-8730 GCA_031389835.1 Chloroflexota bacterium | reverse complement strand
GGCTTCCTCCTGTAGGAGGTCACGGGGACGCAGCTCACGAAGTCGATCCGAACGGTCGCCGACGGCTTCTCGCTGATCTACCCATCCGTCGCGCGGCGGGTGCTCGACGAGTTCGGGAAGCTGCGCACCAACGCGACGGCCGAAACGGATGTGTGCTCCGACCTCACGCCGCGGGAGCGCGAGGTGCTGCGGCTCATCGCGAGCGGTCGCGCAAACAAGGAGATCGCCGCGCAGCTCGGCATCAGCGAGCGCACCGTGAAGACGCACATCTCCAACATCTTCAGCAAGCTCGAGCTGACCGATCGCACGCAGGCGGCGCTGTTCGTTCACAACCGCGGGATGCTCGAGAAGGACTCCGCCCGCTAGTCGCTAGCGGCCGAGGATCTTCGCCACGTAGCGCTTCGTCTCGCCGCCGCCGAACGAATCCGACAGCAGCGTGGCGAGTGGCAGGTAGTGGGTATTGCCCGGCTCGAGGCGGCCCGGGCCGGCGTTGTACGCGATGAGCGCCAGGCGCCAGTCACCGTAGTGACGGATGTACCCGCGCATGAGCCGCGCGGCGTAGTCGAGTGACGCATATGGATCCGTGGGGTCCACCCCCGGGTGCATCGTCGGCATGATCTGCGCGATCCCGACGGCGCCCGCTCGCGAGACCGCATACGGATCGAACGCTGATTCGGCGTTGATCTGACGGACGAACAGATTCGCGTCGATCCCCTGTCTGATCGCAGCCGCGCGTGCGTACGCGAGAAGGTCGGCCTGGTCGAAGACCACGGCGGGGATCTGCTCGATGACCACAGAAAGCTCGGGACGCTCGATCGAACGATCCTGGATGAGGGCACGAGCAGGCTCGACGCTGGCCGTGACGTTGTCGGCCGGAGCCGGTTCGCCCGACTCGATGCGGACGTCGACGGGCTGGCTGACCGTCGCCATCACTGGGATGGTCGCTTCGCGGCGCACGCTCGGGCTCATCGGCACGGTGATGCAGAGCGTGGGAATGAATCCGCTGGCGCGGGAGCAGGAGCGGCCGTCGTTCGCGCTGGCCTCGCCGTCCATGACGAACACCGATGCCGCTAGCGCAAGCAGCGCAGCGCCCGCGACCTTGATACGTAGCTTCATCGTCCCCCTCGTTCGGTAACTCCGCTGACTCCGAGAGTCCGGAGGCTTTGCGTCCCCGCCTCGCGACGGGTTTGCCGTTTCGCTCGGGTTCGGCCAGGACCGTTTGCGGTCTGGCCTGCGTCCAATGTAGGCAGGCAGGTGGTGGTCACACAGGGGGAAATTCGTTCTGGCGGACCGTTACATGAGAGCCCAACGGGGCTAAACGACCGAGGATCCTCGCGACAGGAAGTGAGGGTTGCAAAGCTCGTCAGCGAGGAGTGCGTCGGTCCCAACGAGCGCGCCACTCGGACCACTGCGTGTGCAGGGGTCGCCGGGCGCCAGCCAGAACGGACGCTCCCAGGACGAGGCCGCCGAGCACGAGCAGGGGGGCCTTGATCGGCGTGGAGCGGTACTCGGCGACGATGAAATGCTCCCCCGCCGGAAGTGCGAACGCGAGAAGACTTGGCGAGGCCATGAACGTTGGTACGTCCGCCCCATCGACGGTCACGCGCCAGTTCGGATGATAGGTGACCTTGATCACCATGGCTGACCCTGAATCGCACCGCGCGAGAACCTCGAACCGCGCGGGCAGGACGCGCTCGTAGGCTATCCGCCCCGCTGCACAGTCCGGGATCGGAACGGGCGCGCCCTCCCGAGCATCTGTGCGGTAGTCAAAGCGCGTGAACGCCCAGCGCGTCAGCTCACCACTGCGCAGCCAGGCGAGACCGCGCGTGAACAGCTCGGCCAGCGTCGCCGCGGGCTCACTGCGCGCGATCGCGGCGTACTCGGCAAAGCCGCGCCCCGGTGCCGCATAGAGGACGTATTTCGATGTCGCCGTGAGAACGCGCAGCTCAGCGGGGAAGGTCATTGCCCTCGGACCGATCACGTAGGCGACGTTGAACAACCGGTAGTGAGAGAGATCTTGATCGTTGAACTCCCAGAGCATGTCCGCGTTCAGCGAGAGGCTCTGGTTCGGCGGCGCGACGGCGTCCAGACCGCGGTCCGCGAGAAGGTTGTAGAGGCGCACGGAGTTGAAAGAGATCCCGAAGTCGAGTGTCTGGCCCCAGTTGGCTCGGAGACCCGCATACACGCGGCCCTGGGGTTGCGGGCCGATCGCGGCCAGGACCGATCTCGCGTCAGCGTCTGCGGCGAGAGCGGCCTCTGTCTGTCGCATCCAGTCCGCGTTCTGCGCGTAGTAAGACCAACGTTCGGCAAGGGCCGGTGCCAATAGAAGCAGGCTCGCGCTGCCCACAGCCACGAGCCGAGCGCGCGACGACGAGGCCGCCGCGAGGTCCCAGAGCCACGCGCCACCGATGCCGATCAGAACGATGGCGAAGATGTCGACCGCGCCGACGAGCCGGTGCAGGAAGAGTCCGTCATCCATGGGCAGCAGGTCGACGAGAGGGCCGAGGGTGGGGCGCCCGAAGTACAACACGAGCCACAACGCGAAGAGCGTCAGCGCGAGCAGCGACAGCCGCGCGCGCGTGGCGACGGCAGCGATCACGCCCGTCGCGAGAAGCAGCGTCAAGACGGGGAGACGACCGTGGTCAAGGAGATCGCCACTGACCAGCCACGAGAGGATCGGGCCCGCACCGTATGAGTCGTACTTGGCCGGATCCAGGTACGGCGTCACGTTGATGTACGCGGCGTGCATCAAGAACGGAACCCACATGTAGGACGTTGCAACAGCGGCGACCGCGCCAACGATGGCGAAGCGCGCGACGCGAGCGGGGGCGTTCGCGCGCGTCATCCCGAAGATGAGCAGGACGATCGCGGTGATCGCGAGCATGTACGCATAGAGGAGGTGCGAGAGCGCGAGCGCGGTGCACGCCAGCGCCGCCGCCGCGATCCCGGTCCCTTTGTTGGCTACGCGATGGAGCGTCGCGAGCGCGATGAACGAAAAGTGCATCGCGAAGAGCTGCGTGAATACGCCGAAACCGCGCCACACGTAGCTGTCGTATTCGAAACCGTAACGATGGTTCGCCGAAAGCAGCGAGCTCGCGGCCGCGGCAATGGCGCTCGCGACGGGGGTGAAGCCCATCGTGCGCATCGACCAGAGGACGGTGAGCGGGAAGCCGACCAGCAGCGCATAGCGCACGAGGTCGAAGAGGGTGCGCGGGTCGACCGAATTCCCCAGGAGGCGCCCGACCAGAACGACAGCGACGTGCGGCAGGTGTTGGTAATCGAGGAACTGAGGGACTCCAAGCTCGAACTGCGCGACCCAGAAGTCGATCGGGTTCTCGCCGCGCGCCCACGCGTCCGCGGCGCGACGAACGAAGGCGACGTGTTGGGCGTCGTCGTTGAGGTTCGGTACCGGATAAATGACCTCGGGGACGAGCGCGACCGCGTTCAGCGCGGTCGGCACCGCGACGAGAAGGATCAGGAGAATTCGCTGCAGCCGCGGGAGCGTCAGCCTAGCTGCGGCGACGGATCACCTCGTCGGCGAGGGACTTGCCTGCCGGGCGGGACTGGCGCTCGGGCTGGGAGCGACGAGCTTGGCGTCAAGCTGTCGCGCCTTCGCGAGCTCCTGCTCCGCCTCGGTGTTCTGACCCAGCAGACGTAAAACCAGACCGAGGTTGAAATGAGCAGCGGCGTAATTGGGATCGATGGCGATGACACGCCGATACAGGTCGGTCGCTTCCTGATTCCCTCCAGCGAGAGCGCGGAGTATCGCGAGGTTGAACAGTGCTGACCCCATCCGCGCGTCCTGCTCGATCGCGAGCCGGTAGTAGGACTCGGCCGCGGCTCCCCGGTTCTGCCCCTGAGCGATCACACCGAGGTTGTAGAAGGCGAACTTGTTCTTCGGATCTTTCGCGAGCGTCTCGAAATACGCCGCCATCGCTTCGTCGAGCTTGCCGGCGGCGTGCGCCTGCAGTCCCTTGCTCAGCGCGTCGTCCACGGTGCTCGAGGCAGGCGTGTTTCCGCAGGCCGTGAGTAACGCGGCGGACCCGATGAGGCACCTCAGCAGAAGACCCTTCACTCGCCAGCGATGTTAACGGCGCGGTAGCACGGCGCGTCGGACTTCTGGGGGAGAAGCGGCGATGCTGCGGACCGCACATGGCCCGGCGAGCGGCGCGCGATGAGCGCTTACGGTCGCGCGGTCGGGGACGGCGTCGGAGCGATCGTCGACGACGGTATCGGCGTCGCGCGTGGCTGCGTCAATAGCTTCGCGGCGGCATCGCCCACCTGCGCATAAAGCGCGTTCGCACGCGCAACCACCGCGGATAGATCGGGCGCCAGCAGGACTCCCGCGTCGCTGGTGAAGGAGCTCGCGTCAAGTCGAGCCTCGGTCGTTCGCAGATAGGTGTCCGTCTCGGCCGGGCCCATGCCGACGATCTCGGCGACCTTCGCGAGGGCGTTCCGGCGCACCGTTCGCAGATCCACGACCGCCTTATCGCTGATCGTCTGCGCCTCGGCTTTGGACACCGGCAGGACGAGCTCGGTCGTGAGCTTCCGCAGTTGTTCGACGGCTGCGACGAATCCGCGGGCGATCCCGTGCTCTGTCGCGGCACGCTGCGGCGCGAGCGCGGCGCGCGACGGCTGCGCGGGACGGTTGAGCGTGAGGAACGGTAGCGTCGGTCCGCGGATGGCACGCTCGGCCTCGATCGCTTTCGCGACGGCCGATTCCGGACGCACGCGCTCCACCGCCAGCACGCGGTCGCGGTTGATGCTCATCCCGTCGGCGGGCTCGTGCGCCTCCTGCCCGCGTGCGACGAGGCCGACGGGGAGTCCGGTCGTGCCGCCCTTCGCGTCCTGGAAGTAGTAGACGTCGCGAAGGATCAGCATGCCGCTCTCACCGGAGTCATCGAGGTGGCCGAAGTACGCTTGTCCATCGAGGAACAGCACGGCGGTCACGCGCTCCGAGCCGACGAGGGGCAGCGCGCGCACGTCGATGTTCCCCGACACGAACACACCGAGGATCGCGGGGACGGCGATCCAGGTGAACACCCAGCGAAGCACGCGACCCGCTCTACGCACTGGATCGCGCACGGGGTCGTAAGCGGTCACGGCTGGTCCTGCTTCATGAACTGCGCGATCGGTGAGGCCACGCTCAGATCCTCCACGAAGAGGATCGCGCTCTTCGGCAGCAGCATTCGCGCCACCGGCGCGTGAAGCTCCTTGCCGCGGCGCACGAGCTTCGTATCCGGTGCCTGGTCCGGGTTCGCGGCAGCCGTCTGCTGCAGGTAGTACACGTCCTCGATCTTCGCGTACGCGCCGATGCGGTCGTAGTAGCGGCCGAAATACGTTTGCCCGTTCGCGAGGAACACGGCCTGGTACTCGGACCGGCCGAGCGACGGAAGCGTGAAGTCCCACCACTGCGTGAAGAACAGCGCCCCGAAGAACACGACCAGCGCGAGGGCGACGTTGCGCAGTCGCAACCGGTTCGCGATGAGCCACCAACGCGCGCGACGGAAGAAGCGGCGGAGCGCGTTCAGCGCGTCGGACTCGGCGCCGCGGTCGAGGGCCGTGCGGTCTGCGCTGGCGTCGCGGGCGGCGCCGTGGCCGCGGGCGCCTGACCTGATTTGAAGCGCGTGATCGCAGTCACGATCTCGCTGTCGGCGCGCAGATTCTCGATAAAGAGCACGTTCGCCTGCGGGATGATCATCGGCTCACGCGGCCCCTGGGGCTCTGATCCTCGCTTGATGAGCTGAGGCGCCGAGTCCTCGGTCGCCGAGAGGTAGTACACGTCGGTGAGAACGAACCACTCGTCCCCTTGCTGCTGCAGCTTGCCGAAATACGTCGAGCCGTTTGCGAGGAAGACGGCCTGATAGAGGTCGCGGTCGATGACCTCGGCGACGCCGGGGGCGAAGAGAGTCGAGATGCCCGACCGGAAGAGCTGCGTGCGCACGACGAGGATGAGCAGAATGATGCCGATGACCACAAGCAGCATCACGAAGATTCGGCGTAGCGCGTCGACGGGGATAACGATCGCGTTCTCGCGCATTGCCCTTCCTCTCGCTCCGGAGGCTAACGCACCGTTCCGTAGTTGAACATCGGAAGCAGCGAAAGGACCTGAGTCAGAACGCGGCGTCCGGGTGCTCGACAATTATGGGTAGACGTTGAGAGCGAAGCCGGTGATCGTCGGGTCGGCAGCTCCATCGCCGTCCCAGATGCAGGCGCGAACGAGGAGGTTGTTGATCCGCGCCGCGACCGGGATCGCGATCTCCGCGCTGTAGTACCAGACGTTGAGGGTGCGCACGCCGGTGCTTTGGTTGAGCGTGACCCAACCCGCGTCGCCCGTCGCCACGGCGATATTCCCACCGACGTGGTACTGCAGCTCGAAGTTCGACTCCTGGTTGTTCGACGTCGAGATCGAACCGCCGAGACGGCCAGCGTAACGAAGCTTCGTCACGCTGTTGAAGTTCACCATCGTGCGGAGCGCGGGGTCGGACACGCAGTTCTTCGCGTTGTTGGCGAGGTTGGTCGCGGCGGCCGACGTGTCCAGCCCGGAGGCGAGCGTGACGTGCAGCGAGCCGCCAGAGCTCGCAGCGGCCCAGGCAGGGGCGCCAGACACCATCGTCAGAACGTTCCCGTCGGTGCCGTTCGCTAGCGAGCTCACGACGCCGCTCGTGTCGTTTTTGAGGATCCCAGCGGTGGTGAGTGGGCTGATCGTGAGCGTTCCGCCGACCGTCGTGTTACTGGACACGTTCAGCGTGCCGGCCACGGTCGCGTTGCCCAGCAGAGCCTGCGTCTGGCCCGAACGGCCAAGGTTCAGCGCCGTTGCGGTCGTGCCACCAATGTTGATGGCATTGGCGCCGCCGGAGTCGATGGAGAACGCCGTTGCAGTCGGTCCGGTCAACGTGCCGCCGAGTGTCGTGTTGCCGGAGACACCAAGTGCGCTCGACAGCATCGTGTCACCGGTGACCGCGAGCGTGCTGATGAGCGTGGTCGCACCGGTGACACCAAGGGTGCCCGCGACGGTCGTGTTGCCGCTCGCCGCGACAACGTTGAACTTGTTCACACCGACCGTCAGATCACCAGTCACGCCAAGGGTGTTCCCGAAGGTACCCGCGCCCGTCACACCGAGCGTACCCGCGACCGTTGTGTTGCCGCTCGTCGCGGTCACGTTGAACTTGTTCGCGCCCACCGAGAAGTCACCGGACACACCGAGCGTGCTCGAGAAGAGCCCGGCACCGGTCACACCGAGCGTGCCGCCGACCGTGGTGTTGCCGTTCGCGGCGGCGACGGTGAACTTGTCCGTGTTGACGCGGAGATCGCCCGTCACATCGAGCGTGCTTGCGAGCGTCGTCGCGCCAATGACGTTGAGCGTTCCCGCGATCGTCGCGTTGCCCAGGCCGTCGACCTTGAAGCGGTCGGCGCCGTTCACGTTCAGGTCGATGAGGTCGCCGCTGTAGGCCGCGCCGGTGTTGACGTAGATACCCGTGCCGCCGTTTCCGAGCGTGACCGCGACTGCCCGACCCGTCGTCAGCGCTGTCGCGTTCACATTGAGGACCTGGCCGGCGAGCTGCGAGCTCTTGAAGTTCGCGAGGTTCGCTGTCGCGCTTCCGGCCCCCTGCGCCTCGACATTGAAGACGTTCCCTGTGAACGACTGCGCGCGGACGTTCACCGCGCCAACGGTGTACCCCGTCGAGTCGACGCCACCCACAGGCCCTGAGTAGAACGTGCCGAGCGAGACGTCGATCGCCTTGCCCGTCGTAAGGTTCTGCGCGCTGATGCCCAGCACCGTACCTGCGGTGGTTTGATCCGCGGTAAGTGCGACGAGTGTGCCGGTGAAGTTACCGGTGCTGCGGAAGTTCGTCGCGCCGGTGAGCGAGTCGGGTGTGCCGTTGTAGAAGAATCCGCTGCCCGCGCCAGTGGTGAAGGTGGAGCTGCCGCTGTTGACCGCGAGCGCCTGACCGGTGGTGAGGCCGCTACCGGTGTTGATCGCCGCGGCCGTCTGCGTCGTGAGGGTGTTGCTTGCGTTACCGACCGCGACGGTGCTGCCGTTCGACACGGTCGTGTTCGCGAGTGTCGTGTTGCCAGTGAAGGTCTTGTCGCCGCCGATGGACTGGTTGCCCGATGTCGTCACCACGGTGCCATCGACGTTGATCTGGATCTTTCCGCCGCTGCTTGACGCCGCGAGGCCTGCGCCGAAGTTGAACGTCGTCTCGCTCGGCGTGACAGGAGTGCCGTCATCTTCGATCGCGTTCGTGCCCGCCGGACCCTGTGGTCCCGTCGCGCCGGTCGCACCGGTGGCACCAGTCGCGCCCGTCGCACCGGTCGAGCCCGTGGCACCAGTCGCGCCCGTCGCACCTGTCGCACCCTGTGGACCCGTGTCCCCGGTCGCACCCGCCGCACCTTGCGGACCTGTAGGACCAGTTGGTCCCGGCACCGTGCTGTCAGCACCGGTCGGACCCGTCGGACCCTGCGCACCGGTCGGACCCACTGGACCGACCGGTCCCACGGGACCTGTGTCACCTGTCGCACCTGTCGCACCTGTCGCACCTGTCGCACCTGTCGCACCGTTCGCGCCCTGCGGACCCGTGTTTCCAGTGGGACCCGTCGGACCGGGCACGGTGCTGTCAGCGCCGGTCGCGCCCGTCGGACCCGTCGCACCCTGAGGACCCGTGTTGCCTGTCGTGCCCTGCGGGCCAGTGTCGCCGGTCGCGCCCGTCGGACCCTGCGCACCCGTTG
>JANMSU010000108.1:0-8512 GCA_031389835.1 Chloroflexota bacterium | reverse complement strand
AGGTCGAGCAGCTCCGCCGGCGCGGTGCCGTCGCGCGTGAGAAAACCGTGTGTCGCCCGGGCCGAACGATTACGCGGAGCTCCGTCGTCGATCACGACGACCCGTCGCCGGCAGCGTGCCAGCATCAGAGCCGCGGAGAGTCCCGCCGGACCAGCGCCGACGATGACCACGTCGTACCCGCTCACCGCGACTCCACGTCTCCGATGGACGGATTATCGTGCGAGACCGACTAGATCTTGCGCAACACGTACCGGAAGACGGTCCCGAGCCGGCTTGATTCGAGGAGATCTGTTTGCGCCGGGCGGTTCGCCGATCGGAAATCGTCCACCGCGCGCGGTTCGGATGCCAGGACCTCGATCAGCTCACCCACTTCCAGGGAGGCGACGGCATCGTCGATCGACGTCCAGCCTCCCGGTGGCGACACGTGACGCAGATCGAGCGTGCGGCGGAGCATCAACGTCGGATCCTCATTATTCGAAGGTAGTGCGGGTGACCCCGGTGCCGTAGTGCCGTCCGGCCCCGACAAGACGGGCCGAGCGGCCGATTTCCACGAGACGCCAACGCCGCTTTCCATAGGCGAAAGGAGCGGTCCCTCGCCGGCGCGTGCGCATAATCCCGTCGTGTCCGACGGGCCCGTACCGACCGGCCGCTCCGGCTATCCCGAGCGCCTGCGCCTGGCCGCGTTCATCCTCCCCTCGCTCCTGCTCGTCGCGCTCATGGCGGTCGACTACTTCGTCGTCGGTCGCCTCTTTCCGCCGGGTGTTTCGCACCTCATCACGCTCGTTATCGGCCTCGCGGGCATCCTCGCTTTCTCGGCGGCGATCTTCCGCCAGCTCGCTCTGGTGCAGGACCGCGAGAGGCAGAGCGCGAGAGAGCTGCGGATCACGGCTCAGGCGCTCGAACAGCGACGTCAGCAGCTCACAGCGCTGAACGTGGCGGGCCTTGCTCTCACGTCCGAGCTGGACCGGGACGAGGTGCTGCAGCGCGTCGTCGATCAGGCGAGGAACGTCGCCGCCGCAAGGTACGCCGCCCTGGGCGTTTTCGACGAAGAAGGCGTCGTGGCGACGTTCACGACTTCGGGGATCTCGACGGCCGAGCGCGAGAGCATCGGGCCCTTGCCGCATGGGCTCGGGCTGCTTGGTGTCCTGCAGAACGAGAAGCAGCCGCTCCGCCTGCGCGATCTCGCGGAGCATCCGGCGTCGGTGGGATTTCCCATGAACCATCCGCCGATGCGCAGCTTCGTCGGCACACCGATCGTTCTGCGTGGAGAAACGATCGGCAATCTCTATCTCACCGAGAAGCAGGGCGCCGCCGAGTTCACCGCCGATGACGAGGAGGCGCTACTGACCCTCGCAGCACAGGCAGCCATCGCGATCGAGAACGCGCGCCTCTACGCGCAGGAGGCCCGGGTCGCGACGCTCGAGGAGCGAAACCGGATCCGCATGGACCTGCATGATGGTGTGATGCAGTCGCTTTACGGAGTGGGCCTGCTCCTCGAGGATGTCGCAGAACGCCTTGACGAGGAACCGGAACATTCACGTCGTCAGCTGTCGCGCTCGATCGACCGACTGAACGCCTCCATCGCCGACCTGCGCGGATACGTCATCGGACTCAAGCCCGTCGAGGCGGCGAATCAGCCACTCGCGCAGTCGCTTGCGATGCTGGCAGAGCAGGCAGGATCGAACGCGCTGCTGGACGTCGACATCGAGATCGATGCCGAGGCGAGCGATCATCTCGATCAGCCTCGCAGCGAGGCCGCCTACTACATCGCCGCCGACGCTCTCGGCAACATCGCGCGCCACGCACGAGCGCGTCACGCCTCGCTGCGCTTCTTCGAAGACAACGGCACCATCGTCCTCGAGGTGAAGGACGACGGCG
Organism: Chloroflexota bacterium; assembly: GCA_031389835.1. GTDB lineage: Bacteria > Chloroflexota > Limnocylindria > P2-11E > P2-11E > CF-39. The sequence goes on along the minus strand of JANMSU010000108.1, from coordinate 6,634 downwards.
TCGGGTTCGACTACGAGTCGGCGACCAGCGGACACGGCCTCGGAAACATGCGCGAGCGCGCATTCGCCGTCGGTGGCACGCTGCGCGTCGAGAGCCAACCTGGCCGCGGCGCGCTGGTGCGCCTCGAATTGCCAGGGACGAAGGAAGCCCGGCCGGCTGGAGGAGATGATTGAGCGAGTCGCCCGTCCGCGTGATGCTCGTCGACGACCATGAGGTGGTCCGCGAAGGGCTGCGCGCGCTCCTCAGCCGCCACAAGGAGATGATGTTCGTCGGCGAAGCGGGCACGATGAAGGAGGCCATCGATGTCGCCGCCCGCGCAAAGCCGGACGTCATCGTGATGGATGTTCGGCTCCCAGATGGCAGCGGCGTGGAGGCGTGCAGGGCTATCCGCGAATCGCGGCCCCAGACCAAAGTCATCATGCTCACGTCGTACGCGGACGACGAGGCGCTATTCGCATCGATCGTCGCCGGCGCCGCCGGATACCTTCTGAAGCAAACGCGAGGCCAGGCAGTGATCGACGCGATCACCGCAGTCGCGGCCGGAGGATCATTACTGGACCCCGACGTCACCGGTAAGGTGCTGGAGCGCGTCCGGCGTGGAGGTGAGGACCATGATCCCGCCTTCGCGTCGCTCACGGACCAGGAGCGCAAGGTCCTCGAGCAGCTGGCAGAGGGAAAGACGAACCGCGAGATCGGCGAGATCCTTTTCCTGTCCGAGAAGACGGTGAAGAACTACGTCAGTCGGATCCTCGACAAGCTCGGGCTCGCTCGTCGCGCCGAAGCAGCCGCGTACATGGCCAAGCGCCGGCCGCGCTACTAGGCCAGGCCCGGCTCTGGGACGAAAGTCCCCCGTAAAGGTGGCGAAATGGAGCCGATCGGCGCACTCCTTTGGGCCTTTCGGTGCTCCCCCCGGTGGGTCGCAGACCCGAGAGTTGGGTACACAAGCAAACGCGCACAGCGCGTGTCATGGAGAAAGAAATGAAGCGCCGGACACTCGACCTCATCCTCGCGGGCGGCGGAATCATGGTTGCCGCTCTTCTGTTGGCCCTTGGCTTCGCAATCTTCACTCAGTACACATTCGCACAGGAGTACGTGAAGGAAGAACTCAGCGCCCAGAAGATCACGTTCACGAGCGCCGACAAGCTGAGCGACGTTGAAAAGAACTGGAAGCCTGGCTCTTCGTGCCTGGTCACTTACGGCGGCCAGCAAATGGAGACCGGCACACAGGCGGAGTGCTACGCGAAGTACTACCTCGCCGTGCATATGGACACGTCAGCCAAAACTGCGGGCTTTCCGGGCGCGACGTATGCGACCCTCGGCGCGATCCGCTCTGGCTTTACCGCTGACATCACGGCCGCCAAGGCCAAAGGTGACACGACTGCGGCTGCCGACGCCCAGAAGAAGCTCGACTCAGCGACTTCGCTGCGAAGCACGATGCAGACCGGCGAGACCCTCCGCGGACTGCTGCTGACCGTCTACGGATTCAGCGTCCTCGGTGACAAGGCCGGGCTCGCGGCGAACATCCTCTTTGGCCTCGCCGGCATCGTGGGCGTCCTTTCCATCGCCGGCTTCGTGCACGCCTTCGTGACCCCTAAGGAGAAGCCGGTCTTCGCTCCGACGGGCGGCGTGGCGAAAGCCCCAATGCCCATCTAGCAACGACTCAGTGCGATCTGGGCCGCCAGCCGACGAACGCGGCGGTCTGCAAAGAGAAGCCCGGCCTGACGGGGGCCGGGCTTCTGCTTAGTCCGCGAGCGCGAAGAGATAGGCGGCGTGCGAAGCCACAGCACCGTCCCAGTCGCTCACCATCGGATTCGAGGGTTCGATGACGAAATATTCGTCAGGCGCGTGCGCGCCGCTGCCGTGACCGAGGCCGAAGTGTCCCGCGGCGAGACGTAGTGGATCCGATGTGAACGCGTACCCTGGTAGCTACCGGCGATGCGCGGCATCACGGCCGGCTCGATGCCCGCGCGACGCAGGACCGCTAGCTGCGCTTGGATGAGCGGCGCGTCGAGGGCCGTGTCGGTCGGGTCATAGCCGCCGCTCGGGTTCACCTCGATATCGCCGAAGCCGCGCTTCACGAGATGCGCCTTCAACTGCGCGAGCGCGCGCTCGTAGGTCATGTCCGGGACTAGGCGCAGGTCGAGCTTCGCGACCGCCTTGTGCGGCAGGATCGTCTTTCCGCCAGGGCCGGTGTACCCCGCCACCAGACCCTCGATGTTCACGGTCGGTGTGAAGAGGAACTGCTCCAGCGATTCGCGCCACGACTTGTCGTGTGCCCAGCGCTTCGCGGCGAAGAGCGACTTGGCGGTCGACTCTGAGAGTCGCTCCGCGGCCGTATCGAGCAGTTTTTTCTGCTGCGGCGAGGCAGGGCGAGCCTCGCGGCCGAAGTCATCGATGGCCGGGTCACCATCCGCGTCGACGAGCGTCGCGAGAGCCTGCACGAGATGAAAAGCGGGGCTATCGAGCCGCGCGCGGTTCGACGAATGGACATCTTTACCTGGACCGCGACCCCACTTCTCGCCGCTCGACACAAGCTCGACCTCGATGACGCCCTTGGCTCCGAGGAGCACGCTCACTTTGCCGTCGGGATCTTGGCTCGCGCTCGGCATGACCACCCCGACCGTGCGCTTCAGCGCCGCGGCGACATCGGGGCGGTTCACGATCTGACGCATATGTGGCGACCCGATCTCCTCTTCACCCTCGGCGACGAGTACGAGGTTGACGGGCAGCTGTTTCCCAGCGCCGCGGATCGCGTGGAGCGCGGCGAGGAATGCGGCCTCCGGGCCCTTCTGGTTCACCGCGCCGCGTCCCATCAGGACCTTGCCGAATCCGGCCTTGTCGACGATCGCGGCATCCCACGGCGGCGACGACCATTCGGCCGGGTCAGCCTGCTTCACGTCGTACATGAAGTAGAGGCCGAACGTACGCGCGGCGCCCGCATCAAGCGTCGCGAGGACGGCCGGATGTCCCTCGGTGTCGATGCGCGTGGCCCGCTGGAACCCAGCCTCTCGCGCCATGCGCATCATGAGCTCGCAGCCTTCGTCCATCGCGCGATCTTCCGCCGCGATCGATGGATTTCTTACCCAGTGCTGGAGCCGCTGGATGCTCTCGTCGTGCCGTTTCTCGATCTCCGAACGGATCGGCGCGAGATCACCAGACAGCAGCGCGTCGGATGGGCGGGTCACAGCCACGGGAGATACATGATGCGCTGACGCGCGACGGACGGTTTTTCGCGTTGGCGTGTTCCTTGCTCCGGAACCGTCAACCAGACAACAAAGGAGCTTTTGACATGGGTGACAAGAAGCAGGAGACCATCACGAAGTATCTCGGCGACATGAAGTCGGTCGTGAGCCACGTGCACACGGCCATGGGGCGTCAGAAGGACGAATTCAAGGACAAGCCAGAGGTCTCGCAGACCATGGGACGTATCGCCTACGGCCTACAACGCCAGGACGAATCACTCGGGAAGCGTCTCGAAGCACTTGGTGGCAGCCCGACCCATCCGGTCAAAGAGGTCGTATCGGACGCCCTCGGCGTCATGGCCGGCCTGTATAACAAGGTCCGTACCGAAGGGGCGGCCAAAGGCCTGCGCGACGATCACGTCGCCCTCAATCTCGTGTTCATCAGCTACGCGACGCTTCACACGACCGCCGTCGCGCTCGGCGACACCGAGACGGCGTCCTTGGCCAAGCGCTCGATGATCGAATGCGCGAAGTTCGTGACCGAAGTCGATGCTCTCGTACCCCAGACCGTCTTCCGCGAACTGCAGGACGGTGACTTCGGATCGCTCGAGAGCACAGCGCCGGAGCAGACGCGATCGGCGTATCGCGAAGCTTGGATGGGAACTGAGCCGTCCGAGCGGGCATCGAGCCAAACTGCGGCAGGACGTCAGAGCTAACACCAGACCCGGGCTCGGCGCGGGCGAATGACATTCCGCGTCAGCTGCCGAGACTCGGGGCATTGACATATTCCGATATGGACATATATTCCGAATATGGCACGGGCGGCCACGACAACGGATGCGTTCAACGCGGTCGCGGAGCCCCAGCGCCGGCGGATCCTCGTCCTGCTCAAAGGGCGCGAGCGTCCCGTCAATGAGCTCGCGCGCGCGCTGGGGATCACGCAGCCGCGCACGTCCAAGCACCTGCGCGTACTTCGAGAGGTGGGACTCGTGCGCGTCCGGGAGGCCGGACAACAGCGCCTTTATGGACTCGATGCGCGCGGCCTGCAGCCCATGCACGTTTGGGTCGTCGGCTTCGAGCAGTACTGGAACGAGAATTTCGACCGGCTCAACGAGTACGTGAAGAAACTTAAGCAGAAGGAGCATGCAGATGGCAGCCGAAGCTAGCAAAGAGGCGGACCGGGAGATCGTCGTCTCGCGGATCATCGAAGGTCCGCGGCGTCTGGTATTCGACGCGTTCTCCAGCGCCACGCATCTTCAAGCCGGGCGGCGTGTGGGACTCGACGATCCAGGGACCCGACGGCAACGCCTACCCGAACCACTGGATGTGGAAGGAGATCGTGCCGCCGGAGCGCATCGTCTGGATGTACGGGATGGGCAAGGATGACCCGCGCCCGGTGAAGACCACGCTCACACTCGCCGAGCGCGGCGCCACGACGGAGGCCACACTGCGATTGGTCTTCGGCAGCAAAGAAGAGCGCGACGAGAAAGTCGCGAAGTACTACGCGGCCCAGGGCGCGAAGCAATCGCTGGACTCGCTCGCGGCGTACGCCGAACCGCTCGCCGCCAGTTCGCGATCGAGCGCCCCGCAAGCCAGCCGCTGAAGATGCTCGCCCTGAACTCGAGACTTAAAGTGGCCGCGCGAACAAAACGGCGGAGGTCACGGCGAAGGTAATGGTCGAGAGAAAAGCTGCACAGAAGAGCACGAAGACCGTCAAGGGCGCTACCACGAAAAGCAAGGGACTGACGGCAGAGGAACGAGCGGCGCTGAGAGAGACCGTCCAGGAGCGGAAGGCGGCGGCCCTCGGCGCGAACGACGAAAAGGCCGCGCTCGCCAAGATCGCCGAGATGCAAGGATCGGATCGCGCGATGGCCAAGCGGCTCCACGCCATCATCAAAGACAGCGCGCCAGCACTCTCGCCGAAGACCTGGTACGGGATGCCCGCGTATGCGAACAAGGACGGCAAGATCGTCTGCTTCTTCACGCCTGCGGCGAAGTTCAAATCGAGGTACGCGACGTTCGGCTTCAACGACGACGCGAACCTCGACGAAGGCAACATGTGGCCGACCTCCTTCGCGCTGAAGGAATTGAGCAGCGCCGACGAGGCGAGGATCGGCGCGCTCGTGAAGAAAGCGGTGCGCTGAAACCGCAAAGGCCGGCGATTCCCAGGACATGAGGGCGTTCAATTGCGCCCTCATCGAGGAGTGGCGGGCGCTCGTTCCGGCAAACCGTGCACCGTCGTGCTCGGCTTCGGCCGCCAGGACGACAGGATCGTCGCCATCGCCTCCAACAACGGCGCCGCCGCGCATCCGGCGTGGTACCTCAATCTGCTCGCGCATCCCATCGCGACGGTCGAACTCGAGCAGGCCAGATTCGAAGTGCGCGCCAAGACCGCCGAACAAGAGGAGCGCGAGGAGCTCGCGAAGACGGTGCCGTACCTCAAGAGCCAGCAGCAACTAGAAGGAACTCGACCACTACATCTTCGACGTTCGCCAGGGCGACCAAGACGACGACGCGCCGATCTTCACGAACCGCCACGGCAACGCCCTGACCGGTACCGCCGTTCGGCGGCTCTTCGACCGGCTTAAGGTCCGCGCGGGCGTCCCAGACCTCTGCGCGCACATGCTCCGCCACACCTGGGCGACGAACTACAACCGCTCACGCACCGGCAGCACGTTCGACCTGCAAGTCGAAGGCGGCTGGACTACAGCGCGGATGGTGGATCGCTACTGCAAAGTGCGGCCACTGGATGAGCGCCGTCGTGCTCCATCACCATTCACCGCACCGAGGGCCGCGCGGTTCGGCGCAGAAAAGCGTCCGTCAGAAATGCGACCGTCACCGCAGAAAAGCGCACTAGCGCGAAAGCGCCTCAGAACAATCCCCGCGTAAACACTGCGTCGGTAGCCCGGAGGGGATTCGAACCCCTGACCTCTTCCTTGAAAGGTATCGCGCCCTCAGCGCTGTGCTAGGTCGGTGAACACTAGCGAATAAGCCAGTTCTCGGGAAGCGCCGCGGCCCTCATTAAGCGGTGAGATTCGAAGTCTGTCGGCCTGGTGTCCCAAGAAGCGCACCAGGTCCGCCCCGAGAGCTCGGAAAGGGCTCCAGACGTCATGCGGCGCCGTTCTTTCTCGAGCCGACGGGCAGACTCGAACTGCCGACCGGCGGTCTACGAAGTCGTGTCATCCCCGCACGGGGACCACGGTTGTCGCACGTTCTGACCCGTCCGATCCCGCCTCGTACCACCCCGTTGCGCCCCAACTGCTGCACAGATTGCTGCACACGTGCTCGGTGGACTAGTGTCCGAACGGCTTCGACGCCGGAGCCTCGTATGGGGAGGAGAGCGATGGGAACGACGCTCGAGAAGTGGCGGGCCGTCACGCAGGATCCACGGGTCATCGGATTCTTCAAGGGCACCTTCGAGCGGGCAGGTGTGCGGATCGGCGATACCGGCG
>JANMSU010000097.1:0-6137 GCA_031389835.1 Chloroflexota bacterium | reverse complement strand
GGCGGGACCCTTGGGTCCCGCCGCGCGCCCTTAGGGTCCCGCCGCGCGCCGCCCCTAGACCGACCTCGATTGCTCGGTCTCGTGGGCGCGGTACTGAAGCTCATACAAGCGGTGATAGACGCCGCGCTCCGCGAGCAGATCGCGGTGGGTACCCATCTCCACGACGCGTCCCTTGTGCAGCACGATGATCCGGTCGACGTTCTGGATCGTTGACAGACGGTGGGCGATGATGATCGACGTCCGTCCTTGCATCAGCTTCTTGAGCGCGTCCTGGATCAAGTGCTCGGTCTCGGTGTCCACCGACGACGTCGCCTCGTCCAACACCAACATGATCTCGGGGTTGAACGCGATCGCGCGAGCGAACGCGAGAAGCTGCTTCTGGCCGACCGAAAGTGTCGAGCCGCGCTCGGTGACCACCGTCGCGTAGTCGTCGGGCAGACGGTCGATGAATTTGTCAGCGTTGACGAACCGCGCCGCCGCGCGCACCTGCTCGTCGGTGATCGATGCCTCGTTCAGCCGGATGTTCGACGCGATCGTGCCGGCGAAGATGAACGGGTCCTGCAGGACGACGCCGACGTGTCGGCGAACGTCCGCCTGCCGCATGTCGCGCAGATCCACGCCATCCAGCAGGATGCGTCCCTTCTGCACGTCGTAGAAGCGCGAGATGAGGCTGATGATCGAGGTCTTACCCGCCCCGGTCGCCCCGACGATGGCCACGCTCTCACCCGCACTGATCGTCAGGTCCACATCACGGAGCACCCAGTCGCCCTCGTTATACGCGAACGAGACGCTCTCGAAGCGTATCTCGCCGCGCACGTGTGGAAGCTCGACCGGGCTCGGCGGGTCCACGATCGTTGCCTTCGTGTCGAGCAGGGTGAAGACACGCTCGGACGAGGCCATCGCCGCCTGCATGATGTTGTACTTCTCTGATAGGTCGAGGATCGGCTGGAAGAACTGGTTGAGCAGCTGCCAGAACGCCACGAGCGTTCCGAGGCTCAACTCGTTCTGCTGGATCCAGTAAGCCCCGACCACGAAGAGCGCGGCCGACGTTGCCGCGCGCGTGAAGTTCACCGTCGGCTGGAACACGCTCATGGCGCGCACCTGGCCTTGGTTCGCCGCGAGCAGGTCTCGATTCAGCGCCTGGAACTGATCGAAGGTCTGCTTCTCGCGCGTGAAGAGCTGCACGATCGCCATCCCGGACAGCGTCTCGTTGAGATAGACATTGACGCGCGCCAGGCGGATACGGATGGAGCGGAACGAGTCGCGCATCATGCCGCGGAAGTAGGCGGTGATCGCGGCGAGGATCGGAAGCGAGACGAACGTGATCAGCGCAAGGCGCCAGTCGAGCAGGAGCATCACGATCGAGATGATCACGAGCATCGCGACGTCACCAAAGATCGACACGACGCCGCGCGTGACCATTTCGGTCAACGCGTCGATGTCGTTCGTGATGCGCGTCATGAGCCGGCCGACCGGATTGCGGTCGAAGAACGAGAGCGACAGGTATTGCAGATGGCCGAAAAGCTCGAGCCGCAGGTCGTACATCGCGCGCTGCCCCACCCACGTCGTGAGGAGGGTCTGTCCGAAGCGCAGTGCCGCGCCCGCCGTGAGTACCAGGAGATACAGGACGCCCAGCGCCGCGAGGCGGGCGAAGGCTTCGTCGCGACCGAGCTCACCGCTGACGGCGGGGATCACCGCCGTGTCGACGATGTACTTCGCGATGATCGGCGGAGCGACCTGCGCGAGCGACATGGCCAGGAGCAGACCCAGCGCGACGATCACCCAGACCTTGTAGGGAGCGAGGTAGCCGATGAGGCGCCGCGTCAGCCGGGCGTCGTACGCCTTGCCAAGGATCTCGTCCTCGTGCACGAATCCGCCGCCGCCATGTCCGTGACCCACCTAATCCTGCCCCAGCTCTTCCATGCGGGTCCGCGGCCGTTGGAACCGGCCGCTGTCGTCGACTGTCGCGCGAATGCGTTTCTCGTGCTCCTGCTGCTCTTCGTCGACCTCGAGCTCCTCCTCGAGAAGCTGGCGGCGGTACATGCTCGCGTAGAGGCCGCCGCGCTCAAGGAGCCCCTGGTGCGTGCCACGCTCGGCGATGCGGCCCTCGGCGAGGACCAGGATCTCGTCGGCATCCTTCACCGTTGAGATCCGGTGCGCGACGACGATGCTCGTGCGCTCGCGCATGACGCCGCGCAGCCTCTTGAGGATCTCGGCCTCGGTGTAGGTGTCGACGGCCGAGAGCGCGTCGTCGAGGATCAGGATCCGCGGATCTTTGGCGACGGCCCGCGCGATACCGGTCCGCTGCTTCTGCCCGCCGGAGAGCGTGACGCCACGCTCTCCGATCATCGTGTCGTAGCTCGCCGGGAAGTCGGCGACGTCCTTCCCGAGCTGTGAGACCTCACCCGCCCACTCGAGCTCCGACTCGGTGAGCGGACGGTCGGTGCCGAAGCCGACGTTCTCGCGCAGCGGGACCGAGAACAGGAACGTCTCCTGCGGCACGTAGCCGACGGCCCGTCGCAGCGCGGCAAGTGGATAGCGCTTCACGTCGATCCCATCGATGAGGATCTCGCCCTGCTGCGCGTCAAAGAGGCGCGGCAGGAGATTGACCAGCGTGCTCTTGCCCGAGCCGGTCGGACCGACGATCGCGAGCGAGCCACCTGCGGGCACCGAGAACGAGATGTCGCGCAGGACGATCGTCTGGCCATAGGCGAACGACACCCCGCGCATCTCGACCGCGCCCTTGATCGGCGTGTCGATGACATCGATGTGATCGGCGACCGATGCGCGCGCGTCGTACACGGCCTGCAGTCGACTGAGCGAGGCCCACCCTTGTTGGACAAGGTTGACCACCTCGCCGAGCGCGATCATCGGCCACGAGATGAGCTGCAGGTACGCGATGAACTGCACCAGCTGTCCGATCGTGAGTCGCCCGTCGATCGCGTCCTGGCCGCCGACGTACAGGATGGCTAGCACCGCGCCTCCGAGGATGAAACCCATCAGAGGCCACAGCAGCCCGTTCCACTTCGCGAGCGCGACGGCTTTGTCCAGGTAGATGCGGTTCACGGCGGCGAACGAGCGGATCTCCGGCTGCTCCTGCGAGAACGCCTTGACCACGCGGATCCCCGAGAAATTCTCTTGCGCTTTGGCCGAGAGATCGCCGAATTGCGACTGGAGCTGCTCGAAATGCCGGTTCACGCGACGTCCGACGACCCAGAACGTGTACGACGAGATGGGTGTGAGGATGAGCGCGACCAAAGCGAGCTTGGTGTCGACGCTGAACATCGACACGAAGGTGAAGATGAGCGTGAGGAGCGTGTTGGTCAGCATCAGGATGCCAAAGCCGATCATCTGACGGACCGCCTGCAGATCGTTCGTGAGGCGCGCCATGAGGTCCCCGATCCTCTGGTGCTGGAAATACGCAAGGTGCATGGTCTGCAGATGCGCGAGGAGATCGTTTCGCATGCTGTACTCGATGCGACGCGAGGCATCGAGGATCCGCCACCGTCCGAACCCGCGAAGCGCGCTTTCGATGGCCGCCAGGGCGACCATCAGCGCGGCAAGGCGCAACACCGAGTCCAGTTCGGCACCCTGCGTCAGCGCATCGACGATCCGCCCGATGAGCAGCGGTCCGAGCACCGCGGCGAACGCGGACAGACCAACGACGACGACCCCGAGGGCGATCCGGACCTTGTGCTGTCCGAGATAGTGAAGAAACGTGGCGCGCGATGAGGTCACTGAGGAGTCGAGTTTAACCGCACCTTATGACCACCGAGCCACACACCGAACACGACGATCGCCGCGAGCACGAAGACCGGCGCGACCCCCCACACGTCCGCGATCGGCCCAACGAAGATGAGCGGCAAAAAGCTGAAGATCGACACCAGGACGTTGAGCACCCCGAAGACTCGACCACGGATGTCATCGCGCAGCTGCTCCTGCAGAAGAGTCATGGCGGGCACGGTGATGAACGCGTACGCGACGCCGAAGAAGAACGCGGTCACGCTGACCAGGCCGACGAAGAATGGAAGAACCTCACCGAGCACGCCCCCGAGGCGCGACGTGAAGATCTCGGACAACGGTCGCGCCCCGGCCAGCACCAGGAGAGCAAGGCCGACGACGAGGAGGCCGGTCCCGACCGCGTTCGCCCGGGTCATCCGGCTTCCGATTGCGTTGATCAGTCCGAGCCCGAGCACCACCCCGATACCGGCCGGCGCGACGAGCACCACGACGTTCCGCTCGTTCAGCTTCAGCACCTCGCGGACGAAGCCCGGCGCGAGCGCGCCGGCCACCGCGATGAGCGTGTACGTGAGGGCGATATAGACCATCGACCACGTGAGCAGCGGCGTCGCGCGCAGGTAGTGGAACGCTTCCGAGATCCCCTGTCGCGTCTCCGTGACCGCACGCGCAGCGAGCTCCGTACTGATGAGGTGCGCCGCCTTCTGCGGCGGAGGTGATGGCGGAAGCGTTGCGCACAGCAGCGACGAGATCCCGAACATCGCCGCGATGACGCTCCAGAGGAACTCGAATCCGTACAGGCTCACTGCGATCGGCGCGAGGATGATGAACCCCAGCAGGAACGATCCGTTGAACGTGAACGTGAACAGCGAATTGGCGACAAGCAGATCGCGCTTGCGCACGATCCCCGGGATGGTCGCCGACTCAGCGGGCACGAAGAAGATCGTCACCGCGGCGACGAGGAAGTTCACGACGTAGATCGTGGTGAGGCTTTCGCCGACGAAGAGGAGCGGCAGGACTGCCACGCCGCGGAGCGCGTTCGTGATGACGAGCACGAAGCGGCGGTCGGTGCGATCCACAAGCACTCCGGCGCCGATGCCGAACAGGACGGCCGGGATGACCGCAAGAAGGATGAGGAACGACGAGGACGTATTCGAGTGTGTGATCTCGGCAACGAGGATGATGAGCGCGGAGGTGACCGCGTTCGCGGCCGTCTGCGACAGGATCTGCGCCCCCCAAACGGCGAGGAAGGCGCGATTGCGGAGGAGCCCGACATGGACGGCCTCCTGGACCTCGGCCAAGGGTCGGGCTTAGTCCGTCGGGGCCAGAGGCCCGCGCGAGACGAACCTCTTGATGTCGCGCTCGATCGAGGCGCGCGCCACGAGCACGCGATGCTCGCAGGTGGTGCAGCGCACGCCGATATCCGCTCCCAGCCGGACGATGCGCCACGTGTCGCCCCCGCAGGGATGCGGCTTGCGGAGCGTCACGACGTCGTCGAGGTAAAGCGGAAGCGGTCCTTTCGCCTTCACGGGCACGGCCATTCGCGCGAGTCTAGAGAACTGCTGCGGCGTGGCGCGAACTATCGAAGCGGTGTCGCCAGCGCCGGCACTTGGAGCGCCGACTCTCGGCTCACGACGAACCGGGTGCCTTTATAGATGAGCTCGAACTGCCCGATGATCCCGCCGGTCCGTGTCATCGCGATGTACATGACCTCCGGCGAGCCGATCGCGCGCACCTGCCACGGACCACGGACCGCGACCGAATCGACCGAGAGCCCGCGGTCCGGTGTTGCGCCGAAGTAGCTCCGCGGTCCGACCCGCGCGGTGTTGACCGCTATCGCTTCCGCGCCAGCGTTGCGCAGCTCGTTGACCAGATCCGAGAGCGCGCGCTCGTCGAACGACCCCTCGATGCGAACAGTGATCCCGGTTCCGCTGGCGGCGCTCATGCCGGCGAACACCCGGAGCTGGCTGAGCTGCCGCTCGCCCTCGGTAAGCGACCCCTTTCCGCTCGAGATCGCGTCGCGCGCCGTCTCGGTGCGGTGACGAAGGTCGAGGCTCTCTTCGCGGATCGCATTGTTGCGCTCCGAGAGATTCGCGATGAGCGTCGTGAGCGAAGCCGGTGTCTCGAGCTGGAGGCTGCGCGAGAACACCTCCTGCGCCTGGATCTGCGTGACCGCGAGCACGCCCAGGAATAGAGCGACGATCGTGACGGCGATAACGCCGGCGTTCGACCTCACCTGGGTGTCGCGTACCGGACGTTGAGCGCTCCCCGGTATGGAGGCACATGCAGGTTGCTCGCGCGGCTGACACGGAAGCCAAGACCGTAGACGTCGCGGCGCTGCTTGATATCTCGGAGCTGCGTCGGATCGTCGTACGTCGCGAGCAGCTCGGTCTGCGGTC
>JANMSU010000074.1:0-4628 GCA_031389835.1 Chloroflexota bacterium | reverse complement strand
CGCGCGTCCTCGCTGATGTCGCGCCACTCGTTGCCGTGCAGGATCGCCGCGACCAGTAGGCCGACGGGGATGCTGATCGCGAGCGCGCTCCAGCTCAACGTTCCGGTGATCACGTAGAAGGAACCGACGACCATCAGCGGACCCATGAGTAGGAAGACAAGCGGGATGCCGAAGGGGCTGAACTTGTACTGGAACGGCGGCGCGGTGTACGTGTAGCCGCCGATCAGGCCGACGAGCCCCAGCGCCACGACCGGCCAGCCACGGACCGAGACCAGATAGAGGCCCAGCGCGAACGCGAGCGCGAACGATGCGATGGCCAGGACGTAGGCCTCGCGGTCGGTGAGGCGTCCTTTCACGATCGCGTGGCTCGCGCGTGGTGACACGATCGTGTCCACGCCCTTGCGCACGTCGTAGATCTCGTTGGTGACGTTCGTCCCGACATGCAGGAGGACGCCGGCGACGAGTGACACGAGGAACAAGGTCCAGTCGAACATGCCCTCGACCGCGGCGAGCGCGCCGCCGACCGCGATCGGCACGGTCGAAGCAGTGAACGAGAACGGCCGCGCGATCTCCCAGTACGCGCCGAGCCGGTCGCGCAGGCCGGCGGCCGCGCTCTTCTGCTGCGCGCCGAGCGCGGCACGCGTACCGACCGCGCCCGCTTCGCCCGAGCCGTACGCGACGGCAGCGTCGAGAACAGCGGTGACCTGATCCTCGTCCTGCACGACGGGCTGAAGGATCGGGAGGTTCATGCCCGCCTCGTGGTACTCCCAGGCGCGATCTGCGACCTCGCGTCGCGTGCCGCAGACGATGAAGGCGTCGAGCAGCTCGTCGGGGATGAGCCCGCCGGCCGTCGTGTAGTCCTCCTTGCGCCAGTGCACCGCGATCTTGTCGCGCAGCTCCGGGTCGAACCCCGCGCGGTTCAGGGTCACGTCAGAGAGGATGCTCATCATGAAGATCACGAATGGCTCGCGCTTCGCGCGGTTGAGCGCATCGCGGCGCGTGTCTGCGATCAGGGTGAGTAGGTAGCCCGCGACGTCGAGGTCATTCGGATCGCGTCCCGCATCGCGCGCGGCCTTGTTCATCACGCGCAGGAGCTTCTTGAGCCCGGGGATGGACTCCGCGGGTCGCGCAAGATAGCCGTCGCCCTTCTGACCGGCGAGGACCATCATCGGCGAGCGGTAACCCGCGATGTAGATCGGTACGCGGTGGACGGGCGGGAACATCGGTTGCAGCGGTGGCAGTCCCGGCGTACCCGACGGCATGCGCTCGCCTTTCCATAGCGTGTGCAGCGTGTCGATCGCCTCGCTCGTCTTCGTGACGGCGTCCGGCGGCGTGTACGGGATGCCCATCTGGCCAAGACGGAGGGGCAGCGCGGAGCCGAGTCCCAAGAGGATCCGTTCCGGAGCCATGTCGTCGAGCGCGCTGATCGTCATGGCCAGAAGGACCGGGTGGCGCGTGAACGGGTTGAGCGAGCCGAGTCCGATCTTGATGTCGCCGACCTGCGATGCGACCGCGCTCGCGTAGGTCACGCCGTCGCGTTCGAAGTAAGAGTCGTGGAACCAGAGCGACTCCAGCCCAAGCGATCGCGCACGCTCGGCCCAGGCGACCGTTTCGGCGACGTCGCCGCGTGCATTGAGCCCGAGACCGACCCGACGTGCGAGCGTGGCCATCAGTCGACACCTTTCTCTAGGAGGTCTTGCGCGCGCTCGATCCGCGCGAGTGTGCGCTCTCTGCCGAGGAGCTCCAGCGACTCGAATAGTGGCAGTCCGACGGTGCGTCCGGTGATGGCCACCCGGATCGGATGGCTCGCATCCTTGAGTGACCACCCTTGCGCGGCTGCGATGCCTTCGATGGCGCCGCGGATCGCGGCGTGCTCGAACGGCTGGACGTGCCCCAGGACGACCGTCGATTGCACGAGCAGGTCGAGTGCCTCGCGTGGCTCCTTCTTCTTTGGCACGAGCATCCTCGCCTCATACGGCGGTGGCTCAGCGAAAAGGAACTCGACCTGGTCGCGAGCGTCGGCGAGCGTGACCATTCGCTCGCGCAGGAGCGGAAGCGCTTTGCGGATGATCTCGCGGTCCCACCCGGGCTCCAGAAAGCTCCCAAGACGTCCAAGCAGATCGTCCTCAGTAAGCCGGCGGATCCAGATCCCGTTGAACCAGTCGAGGCGCGCCTTGTCCCATTTGCCGCCGGCGCGCTGCACCTGGTCCATGCGCCAGCGCGCGATGAGATCGTCCATGGAGAAGATCTCGTCTTCGGTACCAGGCGACCAGCCGACAAGCGCCAGGTAGTTGACCATCGCTTCCGGCAGATAACCCTGCGTCTTGAACTCCTCGACCTTCGTCGCGCCGTGTCGCTTCGCGAGCTTCTTTCCGTCCGGCCCGAGCACGTTCGGCACGTGCGCGTGCGGCGGGATCGCCCAGCCGAACGCCCGCCAGATGAGGAGGTGCTTCGGCGTCGAGGGCAGCCAGTCCTCGCCGCGAAAGACATGCGTGATGCCCATGACGTGGTCATCGACCACCACGGCGAGGTGATACGTCGGATAGCCGTCGGACTTGAGAAGCACCTGGTCCTCGATCGTGTTGAGCGGCCACTCGATGTGCCCGAAGACCAGGTCTTCGACCGCGACGACGCCGTTGTCGGGCACCTTGAGCCTCACCACATGCGGCTCGCTCTTCGCGCGCTCGGCCGCTTCCGTCGGATCGATGCGTCGGCAGAAACCGTCGTAGCGGGTGATCTCCTTGCGCGCGGCCTGCTGCGCGCGCAGCGCGGCGAGACGCTCCTTCGAACAGAAGCAGAAGTAGGCGGCACCGCCATCGACGAGCTCCTGCGCGTGCTTCTGATACAGGGGCAGGCGCTCCGACTGGATGTACGGCGCGTGTGGCCCGCCTTCACGCGGGCCTTCGTCCCACCGGATGCCAGCCCAGTCGAAACCGTCGTAGATCGAGTCGATCGCACCCGGCACCAGGCGGTCCTGGTCGGTGTCCTCGATGCGAAGGATGAGCGAGCCTTTGCTCTGCTTGGCGAAGATGTAGTTGTAGAGGGCGGTCCGGACGCTCCCGATGTGGAGCGAGCCGGTGGGGGATGGCGCAAAGCGGACTCGGACCGTCACCGCCTCAAGTCTAGGTATCCTGAAGGTAATGACAGTCACGACACGCCGCGCACGGCGCGAGCGCGAACGCAGCCGGCAGCAGCGCCGTCCCGGCGGCGGCGGTCAAGCGCCACGCCGCAACATCGGCCAGGGGTGGATCGTCCTTGGCGTGGTGGTCGCCGTCGTCGCGCTGATCATGCTGGGCCGCGCGCTCGGCACGTTCGACCCCCCTGCGGCCCCGCTCGACGTGAACGCGCAGGAGTTCGATCCCGCGGGCCAGGTCGTTGGCACCAAGCTCGAGGCGCTCAGCCCCGAACACATCCCGAGTGGCCAGCGAGGCACCTACAACTCGGTTCCTCCAACGTCCGGCCAGCACTGGGCGCAGCCGGCGGCGCCAGCGGCGTGGGGCATCAAGGACGCGACCCTCCCGAACGAGGTGACGACGCACAACCTCGAGCACGGCGGCATCGTCATCGCCTACAACAACCTGACCCCGGCTGAGCTGGACCAGCTCAAGAGCATCGTGCGACAGCTGCTGTCCGGCGGATTCCCGAAGGTGATCCTCGAGCCGTACGCGGAGCTGAAGGACGCGAAGGTCGCGCTCACGGCATGGAGCTGGCTCTACAAGCTACCGACCGTCGATCAGACCCAGATCGTCCGCTTCTTCCGCGCGCACTACGACCCGGTGGAGGCGCCGGAGCGGGGCGCGGGCTAACTCACTCGTCGCCCCAGTAGCGCTGTTCTTTCCAGGGATCGCCGGTGTTGTGGTATCCGTTGCGCTCCCAAAACCCAGACTTGTCGGTGTCCGAGAACTCGATCCCGCGCAGCCACTTCGCGCTCTTCCACGCATAAAGACGCGGCACGACGAGGCGCGCGGGCGACCCATGCTCCGCGGTGAGCGGCGCGCCGTTCGCGCGCAGCGCGATGAGGCAGTCGTCGCGCAGGCAGTACTCGATCGGCGTGTTCGCGGTGAAGCCGTACTCCGAGTGCGCGATCACGAACTTGGCGTCCGCCTTTGGCTTCGCGAGCTCGACGATCTTCGAGAACGGGATGCCCTCCCACTTCTGGTCGAGTCGCGACCACGTCGTCACGCAATGCATGTCCGCGGTGACCGCGGTCTGATCGAGCTTCTGGAACTCGTCCCAGTTGAGCTTGATCTCGTTCTCGACGTTACCGAACACGCGGAAGTCCCAGGTCTTCGGATTGAATGGCGGCACAGGTCCGTAGTGCAGCACCGGCCATTTCTCCGTGAGGTACTGGCCCGGCGGGACGCGCGCCGAGATCTCGGCCGGGAGCTCCGCCTTTTTTGTGAAGAACTTCACAGTGTCTGCTCCATCCCGCTCATTCCAGGCCCGAGGCGCGCCGCAGCATCTTGAACGTGTAGATCCCCGTATCGTGCCCGTCGCCCCACGACGGCGTCAGACCGTAACGGCCCACGGGGAAGACTTCTTTCAAAGTGGACTGCTCCTCCGTGAAGCGCGTGTTCTCGTTCACTTCGCCCTGGTACGTGCCTTCCCCATGACAGTACGCGCACATG
>JANMSU010000068.1:0-5364 GCA_031389835.1 Chloroflexota bacterium | reverse complement strand
CGCGCGTCCTTCACACCGAACGCGACGGTGACGTTGCCGCGGCCCGGTGCGAGCACGTACTCGGAGGCGATGTTCACCTTCGCCTTGGCGAGCCGCGCCGCAACCTTTGCGAGCGCCCCGGGCTTGTCCGCGAGACGCACTTCGATCGCCTTGCGCTCCGTCGCGCGGAGGCCGGCCTTCTTCAGCGCGCGACGCGCCTTCGCCGAGTCCTTGTCCTTGACCACGAAGCCGACGGTTCCCTTACCGGCGCTGGTCGAGGCCGCGGTCCCCCAGAGATTCACGCCACCATCCGCGAGCGCCTGCGCCGCGGCCGCGAGCGAACCCGGTCTGTCCTTGAGCTTCACGATGAATTCAGTCGCCATGTTCGTCCTCCCCTTTTCGCCGTTGATGATTCTGGAACTTGCGTCAAGGCGGTCGGCTGATAGTGTGCGCCCCGGTGTCCGACCGCGGACAGTTGGGGGAGGCAAGGGAGCTCGGTCACGAGCCCTCGTATGCGCGACGCCAGGCGCTCGGCCGCATCCTCCGCCCTCGCGCCCACGCGATCCAGGACAACACGCTGGGCCACGCGTACCGCGCGACCAACTTCCTTGGCTTTGGCGCCATCGGGGCCAAGCGTTGGGCATCGATCAGCGGCCGCGGACTTCCGAAGTTCCTCGACGCCCTCGAGGCAGGCGATGCCGAACGGACCCGGCTGCTGGACGAGGCGAGCTCGTTCATCACCGAGCTCCGCGCGGCTGGCTTCCAGCGGTTCGCGGTGAAGCCACTGGTGAGCCTCGGTTTCCGGCTTGCGCTCCGCGACGTGACTGCGTTCGCGAAAGCCGAGGGCTTCGACCCGGAGGAGCTCGAGGACGAGCTGCGCGTGTTCCAGCGCGCCTTCGAGGCGCGGATCCTTTACCGGAGCTAGGGCGCGCGAGCGCGGCGGCGCCCACCGCGCCGCCGCGATCCGCCAGCGGAACTGACTACTTGGCCGAGCGCTCCAAGCGCAGCTGCTCGATGCGGTCCCAAGCGTCCGACTGGACGGTGGACTGAGCGGCCCGAAGCTCCTCGATCCGGTCGTAGGAGCGATCCTCCACAAGCGGACCGGACGCGGCCCCGGTGGAAGCAGCGACGGAGCCGCAGGCTGTCAGGAAGGTCGCAAGGACGAGCGTGCTGATGAACTGACGCATTTCTTTTCTCCTCTGGCCCTTTGGGCCTTTCGTCCTAAAGGCGTGAGGAGGGATGGAACGATCGTGACGTCAGGTCTGCCAGGTGATCGGAGCGCGTGGATCCGGCGTGTAGGAGCAGAACGTGCCGGTGTGGACGGTCGCCTCCAGGTGCCGGCCGAGCACGGGGCTGGCATCCGCGACACGTGCGAGTGCGGCCTTGATGGCCTTCGTCACCGCGACGCGCGCGCGCTCGGCGTCGGTCGCGGCTGTGCGTGCCCGGCCACCGATGCCAAAGGCCGCCGCCAGCTCGGCAGCGATGAACTCGCGCTCCGAGCGAGCCCGCGCCGCGCGCTCCTGGTCACCGAACCGTTCGGCCTCGCCCTCCTCCGCGTCGAGATCGCGGAGTCTCTCCCGGTACGCGGCGCGGGCCGCCGGATCGAGGACCTCCACGCCCGGCTGCGTCGCGGGCGTGGCGCTCCCGGAACCGGCGAGGTCGAGCGCGTGGAACTCGCGGCCGGGCTCGCGCAGCAGGCGCGCGAGATAGCGCAGGCCCTTGCTGTCGCGGACGCGCAGCGTCTGGCCGGCGAATGCGATCGACCAGATCTCGCCCTCCTGGCGCAACTGCGCGTCCTGCGGGGCGGCGGATGTCGCCGCGCGCAACGGAGCGGGTCCGCCGATCGCATCGAGCGTGTCGTGCGCATATTCGAGCGCATCCTCGACGCGCATTGCTCGACCCTCAGCGAACACCCGGTCCACGTCGCGGCCGAGCGACGCGCGTGCCGCGCCAATCGCCTCGTCGTGTTCGCGATGCTCCACCGCGCTGAGCGCCAGATCTATCTCACCACGCACGCGCTCAGCCGCGGCGAACAGACGCAGCGCGCGCTCCGCGTGACCCGCACGCGCAGTCAGGAGCGCGATGTCCTGAAGCTCCTCCGCGTGGCAACGGATGCCACCCAGCTCCTGGAAGTGTTCGAGGCTCTGGCGAGAGAGGTGCACGGCGCGCACGAGATCACCGCGGCGCTGTGCGAGGTGACCGAGGTACTGCTCGACGTGCGCGATGTGACGCGACCTGCCGGCCGCCGCGAGTAGCGGGATGCTCTCCTCGTACAGCCGCTCGGCGGTCTCGAGATCGCCGCGGCCACGGGCAGTGCTCGCGAGATTCCGGGTCACGATCGCCACCGCATCCGCGTCACCGGCGGTCCGCGCGCGTTCCAGGAGAACGCCGTACAGCGCGGACGCGCGGTCCCACTGGCCGAGATCCATCGCGCTGAAGGCTTCGCCCTCCATCGCCTGCCGCACGCCACGCTCATCGCCAAGATCCTCGAACAGCGAGCGCGCGTCGGCCATGTGCGAGATCGCGGAGCCGTGATCGCCGCGCGCGGCGGACACCTCACCGGCACGGAACAACGCGGGCGCGCGGTGTCGCGCGGACGTCCAGCCGGGTAGCTGCAGCGCCGCTTCCAGCCAACGGGCGCCCTCAGCGAGATATCCGTGCGTGTACCAGAGCGTCGAGAACGCCGCGACGAGGCGCAGCGCGAGGTCGGCCTCCCGCCGCTCGATGCACCAGGCGAGCGCCGCGCGCCCGTTGTCATGCTCGCGCTCCAGCTCGCGGTAGCGCGCCAGCTGATCCGGTCCCCAGAGCTCGGGCTCGGCCCGCTCGGCAAGCGCCGCGAAGTACTCCGCGTGACGGCGCCGCAGCGCGTCGTCGTCTCTGGCGAGCCGCTCCAGGCCGAACTCGCGGATGGTCTCGAGCATCGCGAACCGCCTCTCGGGCTCGTCCTCGATGAGCTGCACCAGGCTGCAATCGACGAGGAACCCGAGCGCGTCGCGCAGGCCGCCCGCCGGCAACTCGAGCACGGCGCGCGCAGCGCTCTCGGTGAACCCTCCGGCGAAGACGGATAGGGCGTTGAAGAGACGCCGATCCTCCTCGGAGAGAAGGTCATGGCTCCAGGCGACCGTGTGCGCCAGCCCGCGATGACGATCCGGAAGGTCGCGCGGGCCGGAGTCGAGGAAGGCCAACCGGCGCTCGAGCTGGGGGCGCATGAGACGCGGCGGCACGGTCCGTACGCGCGCGGCCGCGAGCTCGATCGCAAGCGGAAGGCGATCGAGCTGCTCGCAGATCTCGGCGACGGCCTCACGCGTTTCACGCCCGAGTGACATCGCCGGGTCGGCGGCGCGAGCGCGATCAAGGAAGAGTGCGACGGCGTCGGGTGCGGCGAGCGGACGCACGGGCCACTCCGCCTCCCAGCGCAGCTCGAGCGGACGGCGACTTGTGGCCAGGACCGCGACGCCCGCGCAGGTTCTCAGCACGTCGGCGACGAGCGGCGCGGCCGCGACGACCTGCTCGAAGTTGTCGAGCAGGATGAGCATGCGGCGGTCTCCGATCGCCCTCAGGATCGCGGCTGTCGCGTCGCCGTCGCTTGTCGTCCGCAGCTCGAGCTGTTGGGCTATCGCCGCGGGCACGAGCGCGGCATCGCGAAGCGTGGAGAGATCGACGAAACGCACGCCGTCCGGGAACAGGTCCGCCAGGTGCGTCGCGGCCGTGATCGCGAGACGCGTCTTCCCACTGCCGCCCGGCCCGGTCAGCGTGATGAGACGCCGGCGGTCGCGGTCGATCAGCGCGCGGATCGCGCGCAGGTCCTCCTCGCGTCCGACAAGGGCGGTCGGCTGGCCCGGAAGACGGATCAACTCTCCCGCCACGTCCGACACAGTACTAGCGCGCCTTCGCGATCCCCTCGCGGATCGCGTCCGCGTTCGCGAACTCTCCGCGCTCCACATGACGGATGACGCCTTGCGCGTCGATGAAGAACGTGGCCGGGAGGCCGACGACGCCGTAGCGGCGCGTCGTCTGGCCATCGAGATCGAGGATCGGTTCGAGGCGATCGAGCGCGAGCTGGTCGAAGAACGAGCGCGCCTTCGCGCCGTCCTCCTGGAGATCGACGGCGAGGAAGACCGCGTCGCTGCCGCGCGCGACGCTGTTCAGCATGGGCATCTCGGTGCGGCAGGGCTTGCACCAGGTCGCCCAGAAGTTCATGACGACGACCTTGCCGCGCAGCGTCGCGAGGGTGCGCGTCGATCCGTCGGGCGCGTTCCACTCGAAATCCGGTGCGAGCGCGCCGACGCGCCCGGCCATGTCCGGGCCGTCGATCTGCCGGCGGATGACGCCAACCTGAGTCGGACCACCGGCGACCTGGTTCATCGGGAGGGACGGCCACAGCAGCGCGGCGAGCGAGGCGAACGCGATCGCGCCGACGACGATCGCGGTCACGATGCGCGGCATCCGCGGGCGGTAGTCCTCCATGGCACTTTCGGTCACGCTTGGTAGCGTACGGCGCAGGCCGCCCGCGTAACGGGCGCGCATGGGGATGTCCGCACGGCATCGGTTCAGAGCATCGGACCAAGTCCCTTCAGCGGACCCTGCTGGCGGCCGGACGGGTGCCCAGTTAGGAGTCCTTGCAGCCGCGTCCTCGACTTGAGCAACGGGAACTTCTACCTAGTTATCGCCAGAGCCAGCGAGACCTCAAGGCAATACGATGGCGCTCGGCTGCAACAGCAAATTGGGGGGTAGATGTGAAGCACGTTCTTGCGTTCGGCCTCGCTCTCGCGTTCATGGTCGTCAGCGGCGCGCCCGCGGCGGCTGACCCCGGATACCACGATGATCTCGCGCAGGTCCGTCGCGCCACCGCGCAGTATCACAACATCGCGAACGCCATCGCGGATGGATACGTCCAGGCGTCGCCATGCGTACCCGGTATGGGCTACCACTACGTTAACTTCGGCTTCAACGGGACGACCGCACTCGCGCCCAACGTCCTGCTCTACGCGCCGAGCGGTAACGGCAAGCTGAAGCTCGTCGCGGTCGAGTACGTCGCCTTTAGCCCGACTCTGGCAGTTGCGCCGATCATTTTTGGCCAGACATACCACGGCCCGATGGACCACGGCATCCCGCGCCACTTTGAGCTGCACGTGTGGCTCTGGCTTGGGAACCGCGATGGGGTCTTCTCGCAGACCAACGACACGGTGACCTGCCCTTAAGGAACTCCACGGTTGGCCGCGGCGAGGAGATCACAAAATCTTCTCGCCGCGGCGCTGTGTCGCTCGTGGGCATGCCGAGCGCCTGACCGTTGTTGATCACACCACCGGGCAGCCTGGGCCTTGCTGCGCGAGCAGCTCGAGGCGAGGAGTCTCGGAACTAGCCTTTTCTCGCCCCTTCTTTTTC
>JANMSU010000029.1:0-4242 GCA_031389835.1 Chloroflexota bacterium | reverse complement strand
GCGCGCATCGCGGTCCAGAAGCCATGCCCGCGCTGCGTAATGACGACGCTGCCGCAGGGTGACCTTCCCCGCGACGGTGGCATCCTGCGCACCGCGGCGAAGTTCCACGAGGTTAACGTCGGCGTCTACTGCGCCGTCCAGCGCGGCGGAACGATCCGCCGGGGGGACGCGGTTCGCATCGAATGACGTCTTACGGGACGCACGCGCACATCGACAGCGCGTAACCGATCGGCGCGCTCCCCCCTTCTACGGGGACGTGTCGAGGTTCGTTTGGAACGCCTTGCCGTCGACCGTGACGAAGAAGGCGAGGAACTTCGCGGTGGCCGCGCCCTTGTTCCAGATCTGCATCGGCGTATCCGCCGGGATGAACGTCCCTTCGCCCTTCCCGAGCGTTCGCGTCGACGCGCCGTGGATGTACACCTCAACGCTGCCGTCCAGCACGAACATCGTCTCGATCCCACCGTGCTTGTGCGCGACTGTCCGGCCCTTCGGCTGAAGCGTGATGAAGACCAGAGTTTCGGTGTAGGCGCCGTCATGAAGAGGAGGAAGATCCGGTGTCGCGAACACCTCCTGCTGTCCAGGGAACGGGCCGTTCGGACGGATGCTGATGAAGTACCAGAGATTCGGAGCCGTGCCCGGATTGCTGTGCGAGTGCGCCGCGTCGGCGGGGACGAATGCGGCTTGGCGATCCGCGCGGGGGAAGGCCCCGGTTTCGCTCGGCGTCAATTCCTTCGTCTCGCCGCTCACGATCTCGAGCCGATGCGTGCCCTCGATCGCGTAGACGAAGCCGGCGATGTGTGTATGCGCGAGCGAGCCGGACGCAGGCAGCGGGATTTCGAGATACTGGACGTAGAGCGTGCCCTTTGGAAGCGAGCTGATCCTGCCCTCGCCGAGGCTGCTGCAGTCAAAGCCCTCCGCCCGCGCGGTGCTCACGGCGCTCGTCACGCTTGTCGCGGCCGCGCAAGGCCCTGCGCCCGCGCCGCATCCGGAAAACACGACCGCGGCCGTCAAAAGAAAAGCGGTGAAGCGTGTTCTCGTCACCTCGAGCTCCTGCGCCGCGCTACGGCCGGATGATAGGCATCGCTGGTCACGCGACCGTTAATGGGCGAGCTGCCGGCGGCGCCGCGCGACCGCGAAGGCCGCGGCAGACCCGCCGGCGAGCGCAAACACGAGCACCAGCGCGACGCCAGCCGCAAATGGGATGGTGGGGTCGCAGTTCGGATCCGGCATCAGCGGCCGGGGTGCGGCGGACGCGCACGGCACGTGGACCCGGAAGAGTCCCCACAGGCCGGCGTCCCGGTACGGCAGGCGATGGTCCCCGTAGAGGAAGTCACCTGACAGCCCGAGGCCATCCCCCGCGCCTCCTTCGAGCCGCAGCGTCACCGTCTCGAGCCCGCCGACCTGCACCGACGAAAGGAGATTGCCGCCGGGCCGTCCGGGCTCGAACGGCCAGCGATGCCCCTCGAGGCTGAAGACGTGCGCCTGCTCGGCCCAGGGCAGCAGCACGTGGATGCGCACGGCGTCGCCCGCGATCGCCTCGAGGAGCGGCGTCGATGGGACGCCGCGTGAGCGGACGAGGGCGGCACCGTCACCCTCTTCAGTCGTCCTCTGATCGCGCAGCGGCGCGGCGCGGTAGTTGAGGCCGACAACACCTTCGACCTGTTCCGTATAGGGCATGCGGTGCGTTCCGATCGTCGCGTCCTCCTCCTGCAGGAACAGCGCGAAGTCGCGGTACGGTATGCCCATCGGGGGATGAACGTCGACGCTCCATGACGATCGCGCGGCGACGTCCTCGCCGCTCCGGGGGTCGCTGTAGCGCGCGCCCGCTGGGCCGACGACGATCGCGCCATAGAGGCCAAGGCGCGGGCCCTTCTCGACGTCTCCCCAGTCGCGCACGAGCGCGACCGTCTCGCCGATAGCGGGGTGGGCGTAGTAGGTGAAGGTGCGGGTCGCGCCCGGCGCGACGGCCTGTGCCGCGCTATATCCGGCCATCACCCCGCCCGAGGTCCGCGGGTCGGTGGCGAGCATGTCAGCGTGGAAGCTGACGCTGTCGGAGCGGAGCTCGTTCGTCAGCTCGACCGTGACGCAGTCGCCCACTCCCACATGCAGGACGAGCGGTTCGGGGGCGCGGGCGCCGGACCGGAGCGCGGTGACCTCGTCGCGGAGCGCGTACACGCGCCCCGCGGCACCACCAAGCATCGGCAGCGGCACCTCGATCGCGCTCACCTCGAAGCGCTTGTCAGGCGCGGCAGCCGGGCAGACCGCTGGTGCGGCTGTGGGGACGCGCTCGCGACCGGGGAGCTTGCGCAACGTCGTCCGCGACTCCGCGTCATGCACACGAAGGATCCCCCAGCTGCCCTCCGCGAGCTTTAACGCGCGGCCGTTGTAGTAGAGGTAGTCGCCTGGCATGCCCGCCACGCCACCGGCGCGTTCGATCGAGAGGTCGTAGCGCTCGGAGATTCCGACGTGGACGGTGCTCACCGGCTGTGATGTCGCGCTGAAGGGTTCGGCGCGGAACTGGTGCCCGTCGAGGTGAAAGGTGTGGACGTCGTTCGTCGCGCCGACGAGGAGACGCACGACAACGGGATCACCGAGGTACGCCTCGAGCAGGGGCGTTGCCGGATCGCCGTGATCCTGGCTGCTGAAGCGACGGGCCGGGTCTCCGCCACGGTCCTCGAGCGGTTCCGCGCGTAGGTTGATCGCGCTCCCGCTCGAGCGCCCGATGTGCGTGATCGGGACGTCGTCCTGGAGGAACATGGCGAACTCGCGGAAACTCCCGCGGACGTCGGCGGAGACCGCGCCGGTCGTGACCACATCGACCGCCGTCCCGCTCCGCACCTCGCGCCCGGTGTAGGGGTCGTGGTAGGTGGAGCCGGGGGGTTCGACAACGAGTGCGCCGAAAAGACCGTGCCGCCAGGAAACGATCGCATTCACATGGTCGTGGAAGTAGACGGTGCCGACCTGTGCATCCGGGTACCAGCGGTAGCGCACGAACTCCGTGCTCACGATCTCACCCGCGTCGTGCGGATACCGGAGGGGCGTGGCGAAGATGAGCATGTCGTCCTGTACCGCGGCGATCTTGACGATCTCCAGGCGCTCCTCCTGGTCCATGCCGACTCCGACGAGGATCCCGGGCTGGAAACGCGCCGTGCTGGACAGGCGCATCTGGATCGCTCCGGCGGCCACGCGCTCGATGGCCTTCTCACCCTCGAGGCGATAGGGCCGGACCGACTGTTCGTAGTTGAACCCGGCGATGACGCCGTCGCTCGCCTGCACGTCGAACTGCACGAGGTGGATGTGCAGGTTCACCTTGCTGAAGTCGTGGTCATCGGGCGTGTCCTCGAGGTCGCTCCGGAACAACAGGTCGACGCAATCTTCTCCCGCGTTCGCGCGGATCGTGAGCGGGACCCGCTGGCGCTCGTCCGCACGGATGCGCGCGAGCTCCTCGCGCAGCACGAAGAGCTGCCCGCCAGGATCGACGAGGTTCTGCCTTCGGTTCAGCGCGACCGGCGTCGCGATCGCGTTGACCGCGAACTCTCGACGCCGCGTCCCTGCCGGGCAGACGCTCCCGGGACCGTTCGCGCCGGGCGCGGGCGGATCGGGGCCAGCGCTGAAGGGATCGAGGTACGGCGCGGGGCCGTGGTTCGGCGCGAAGGGCGGCCGCTTGCCGAGGTGCGGCCGCAGGAAGGGATACGCGAGCTTGCCGGTCTTCGCGTCGAAGAGGATCGCCGGGCGCGTCCCGGGTGCGGTCGCGCGGAAGCCGGGCCAGGCGCGCGGATCCTCGACCTCGTTCACATAGACATCGCCTTCGCGTCGCCAGTCGAGCACCGCCGCGTCGTAGCCCCGCGGGACTCCCGGCGGTGGCAGCTGCGGCTCGACCCACCGTGCGAGGTCGGTGACATCCCGGCGCTCGCCGGACCAGTCGACCGTCCGACCGACGAGCTGCGCCGAAGTGATCCCGGGCAGCACGCGACCGGCGCGGTCGGGCAGCTCGAGGAGCGGCGGAAGCGCATCCGTCGAAGCACGCCCGTCCTGCAGGGTGTTGTACACGCGCCAGAGGCCCCACATACCGGCGAAGTAGTGGTGCGCGATGTGGCAATGGATGAGGAAGTCGCCGACGCTCTGCTGGCAGCCGCCCGCGCCACATTCGTTCTCGACGTCGTACGTCTCTGACGGGCCGATGGACTGCGAGTCGATCCGCTCTGAGACGCTCGGGACGAGCGGCGGACGCTTGTCGAGGCC
>JANMSU010000021.1:0-5107 GCA_031389835.1 Chloroflexota bacterium | reverse complement strand
CTCGAGCGCCAGCGCGCGCGGCTCATTTCCTGCGCGCACCATCACCTGATCTTTACGATCCCGCACGAGTTGAACGCGCTGTGGTGCTGGAACCGTGCGACTATGGCCAATCTGCTCTTGATCGGTGGCTCACCCTCCAAGCCTCCGCCAGCGTCGTAATAGGAGAGCTTCGGTTCTCCTTTCAGGGTCCGCGCGCGCGGCAATCGCTTCGGCATCGGTCGCAGTATGCGAAATTCCTCCAGGCTGAAAAGTTGCGCCGATTACTGGTCTATTCAGACGTTTAGGCCGCCTTGACATGAGGCGTAGGTTCTCTCCAGTCGCTTACTTCCCGGAGGAGGAGGGGGCGACGAAGGGGGAGGGTTCGCATGGCGCAGATTCTTCGCGTCAGTCGCGCATACCGTCTCGGCGCCACATTCACGGTGGTGGCCTTCTTGAGCTCCCTAGGTCTCTCCGGCACGGCCGGCGCACAAACAGTGGAGTGGACGCGACAGTTCGGCGGCGCGGCGTTCGACTTCGTTCGTGAGATCGGTGTCGACGCGGAGGGCAACGTCTACGTCGGCGGCGACACCGATGGTCTGCCGGGCGAGACGGGCGCGGGTGGCCCCGACGCGTTCGTCCGCAAGTACAACGCGGCCGGAGCCGTGCTTTGGACGAGGCAGTTCGGAACAGCGGGCCTCGACTTCGTCGGGGCCAATGGAGGAGGCCTGACGGTCGGAGCCGATGCCGTCTACATCGCCGGGTTCACGACTGGAGCATTTGCCGGCTTCACTAATGCCGGCGGCTTCGATGCTTTCCTGCGCAAGTACGACACGGCCGGCAATCACCTCTGGACTCGCCAGTACGGGACGGCCGGCTTCGACGATATTCACGACGTCGCGGTCGACAAAGACAAGGCGATCTATGTGGCCGGGTCAACGGTCGGCGCGCTCCCGGGGCAGACGCACTTCGGCGATTCCGACGCAGTGGTCCGCAGGTACAGCCCGGACGGGACCGTCGTATGGACTCGACAGGTCGGGACGAGTGG
The DNA here is from genome assembly GCA_031389835.1 of Chloroflexota bacterium. Taxonomy (GTDB): domain Bacteria; phylum Chloroflexota; class Limnocylindria; order P2-11E; family P2-11E; genus CF-39. Next base: position 4,083 of record JANMSU010000021.1, on the reverse strand, counting down.
TTTCGACCATACCGTCGGGATCGCATTCGGCAGCACCGGCGTGTACGTCGTCGGCAATACGGACACGGCCTGGCCCGGTCAGACAGCGTCCGGAGGTCTCGACGCGCTTGTCCTCCGCTTCACGCGGGACGGTGAGCTGGAGTGGGCGCGTCAGTTTGGAACGGCAGGAACGGACGTCGCCTTCGATGTCGCCGCGGATGACGGTGGCGTCTATGTGGTCGGCGGTGTGAGCGGGGCCCTGCCGGGTCAGACCTTCGCTGGCGTAAGGGATGCGTTCGTTAGGAATTTCAATCCCGGCGGCCAGGAGAAATGGACTCGGCAGTTCGGAACTCCCGGCTTCGACCAGGCGCTGGGCGCATCCGCGAGCGGCGGTGCACTTCTGATCAGCGGAGCCGTCAGCGGCGCCCTACCAGGACAGACGTACTCGGGCGGCCCTCGGGACGGATTCGTTCGCAGGTACGACGCGAAGTCTGGAGACGAGATCTGGACGCATCAGTTCGGATCGACGGGCTTCGACACGGGCTTTGACACGTTGACAACCGGCACGACGCACATCGTGTACGTCGGCGGTTTCACGGATGGGGCGCTGCCCGGACAGATCAATGCGGGTCTGACGGACGGCTTCCTCATGAAGCTGGTGATGACTGACTAGAAGGCCCTGACGTTACCGGAGAGAGCGGGGGACGCGATGTTCTCCGCTCTCTCCGTAGGGTCACGAGGTTGCCGGCTCACTCCCTCGAAGGGCACTCGCCTCATCGTCGGTCCGTGCTATCAATCAGAAATACGCGAGAATCGCCGCGTGGTGGCACGCCGCGTACGCCTAGATCAGCTGCTGGTCCAGCGTGAGCTCGCCCCGAGTCGCGAGCAGGCCCAAGCCCTGATCCTGGCCGGCGCGGTGCGCGTGTCCGGTGATCGCGCCGACCGCGCCGCGGCACCGGTGGCGGAAGATGCGGTCGTCACGGTCGAGGCAGGGCCTCGCTTCGTCTCGCGCGGCGGTGAGAAGCTCGAGGGCGCGCTCGACGACTTCCGCATCGACGTGGCGCGCATGGTCGCGCTCGACGTCGGCTCGTCCACCGGTGGCTTCACCGATTGCCTACTGCAACGCGGTGCGTCGCGCGTTTACGCGGTCGACGTGGGCAAGGGTCAGCTCGAGTGGAAGCTGCGCAACGACGAACGCGTGAGCGTCATGGAGGGCATCAACGCCCGTGAGGGTTTCGACCTGCCCGAAGTGGTCGACCTTGTGGTGGCTGACGTCTCCTTCATCTCGCTGCGGCTCGCGCTGCCGCCTTCTTTTCGTCACCTGCGCGAGCGTGGCACCGTCGTCGCGCTCGTGAAGCCGCAGTTCGAGGCCGGTCGAGAGGCCGTGGAGAAGGGCGGGATCGTCCGCGACAGCGCCGCCCGCGCGTCGTCGGTCGTCGCGGTCGCCGAGCACTTCGCGCGCGAAGGCGCCGGCGTCATCGCCGCCGCCGCGTCACGTGTCGCGGGGCGCGAAGGCAATCGCGAGATCTTCATACACGCGGTGAAGGGCGAGCCGGGTCTGCCAGGCGACGAGCTGCGGGCCGTGGCGGACCGGGCCGCCGCATGAAGGTCGCGCTCTGCGTACGTCCGGACAGGCCCGATGCGGTGCGTGCTGCCCGAGACGCGGCCGAGCGCATGCGCAAGGCCGGCCACGAGGTCGTCGACGTTCACCTCGACACACCGGCCGTCGAAGCCGGCGCGAGGGGCGCGACGATCGCGTGCATCCTCGGCGGCGACGGAACGATGCTTCGCGCGGCGCGAGCGATGTCGCCGCTCGGCATCCCGCTGCTCGGTGTGAACCTCGGACGACTCGGGTTCCTCACGACGATCACCATCAATGACCTCGACTCGGCGATCGCGGACGTCGCGGCGGGCCGTCACCAGGTCGAAGAGCGAACGCTGCTTGACGCCCGGCTCTCACGCGAGGGACGCGAGATGCGCTTCCTAGCGCTGAATGACGTGGTGGTCGCTCGCGGCACGGCGGTGCGTTCGATCCATGTGGCGGTGCGCGTGGATGGCGAGCCGCTGATCGTCTACTGGGCCGATGGCGTCATCGTCGCGACCGCGACCGGCAGCACCGCGTACGGCTTCTCCGTCGGTGGTCCTCTCATCCTCCCTAGCTCGCAGGCGATCATGCTCGTGCCCATCGCGCCGCACCTCTCATTCGGGAACGCCGTCGCGTTCGATCCCGATCAGCGCATCGAGCTCGAGGTGCAGGATCCCGCGCGTATCTCGATCGACGGCCAGGAGGAGCACGATCTCGCTGCCGGTGATCGGATCGCGGTCCGGCGCTCCGAGATCGTCGCGAGGTTCGTGCGCACGTCGCACGCGAGGCCATTCCTATCGTTGCTGCGCGAAAAGATCCTGAAGGAGCCAGGCACATGAGCGACGCCAAGGCGGCCGTCGCCTCACTTCGAGCGAAGACGAGGCACCAGCCGGTCGTCGCGATCGTCCTGGGCAGCGGTCTTGGCGCTCTTGCTGATGACGTCCGCGACGCGGAGCGCATCCCGTACGAAACGATCCCCGGCTGGCATCGCAGCACCGCGCCGGGCCACGCCGGGGAACTCGTCGTCGGCAGTCTCGAGGGGAGGCCCGTCGCGGTGATGAAAGGGCGGCTGCACTACTACGAGGGCTACGACATCCAGGACGTCGCTTTCCCGATACGCGTCTTCAAGGCGTGGGGCATCGACACGATCATCCTGACGAACGCCTGCGGCGGACTGAACCCGTCGTACCAGAACGGTGACCTCATGGTCATGAGCGATCACATCAACTTCATGGGGACGAACCCGCTGCGCGGACCGAACGACGACTCGCTCGGGCCGCGCTTTCCCGACATGGTCGGCACGTACACGGAGGAGCTGCGCAAGCTCGCCCACTCGGTCGACCCAAAGCTCAAGGAGGGCGTGTACGTCGCTGTCGCCGGCCCGAACTTCGAGACACCCGCTGAGCTTCGGATGCTGCGCGGCTTCGGCGCGGACGCGGTTGGCATGAGCACCGTGCCCGAGGTGCTGGTCGCGCGTCACATGGGCATGCGCATCCTCGCGATCTCCACCGTGACCGACATGGCGACCGGTATCCCGGGCCTCATCCAGCACGTGACGCACGAGGAGGTCCTCGCGGTCGCGAACCAGGCCGGCGCGCGTCTCGGGACCGTGGTGAAGGGTGTCGTCGCCCGGCTGTGACGCCGCTCACGGCACCGCGCACTCCTCTCGCTCGCTGCTGGCTACTGCGGCGTGGGCCGAAGGCCACACGCCAAGCAGCCGGCGAAGGCGAATGCCGAGCCGTACGCGGGCCCGTCACTCGGCGATGCGCGATGCCGTGCCCCGCCGCACGCGGCTCCTAGTGAGGGTCGTCGAGCTCATCGAGCGCAAGCGCGACGGCGGCAAGCTGACCGCTCCGGAGATCGACCACCTCGTCCAGGGGTACACGCGCGGTGAGGTCCCCGACTATCAGATGGCCGCGTTCTGCATGGCGGTGGTGTGGCGCGGGATGGACGCGAAGGAGACCGCCGCGCTCACCGCGAGCATGGTCGCGTCGGGCGAGCGCCTCGATCTCACGCGCTTCGGCCGCGTCTTCGACAAGCACTCGACCGGTGGGGTGGGGGACAAGATAACCCTCGTCGTCGCGCCGCTCGTCGCGGCGTGCGGTCTGCCCGTCGCGAAGATGAGCGGACGCGGGCTCGGCTTCTCTGGCGGCACGCTCGACAAGCTCGAGTCGTTCACCGGCTACCGCGTCGACATCACGACCGCGGAGTTCCTCGCGCAGCTCGAGCGGATCGGGATCGTCGTGAGCGGGCAGACCCAGGAGCTCGCGCCGGCGGACGGTCTCCTCTACGCGCTACGCGACGCGACGGGGACGGTGCCGGCGTTACCGCTGATCGCGTCGAGCATCATGTCCAAAAAGATCGCGGCCGGCGCGCACGCCGTCGTGCTGGATGTAAAAGTCGGCAGCGGCGCGTTCATGAAGGATCTGGTGTCGGCGCGCGCACTCGCTCGCGCGATGGTCGCGATCGGCGTCGCGCACGGACTCGCCGTCACCTGCGAGCTCACGGACATGGAGCAG
>JANMSU010000019.1:0-3975 GCA_031389835.1 Chloroflexota bacterium | reverse complement strand
CCGGCGTCGCGGGTCCTGCGTGCGTCGCGTGGCGTTGACGATCGGGTCCTGTGCAGCGTCGGTCCGTGAACCCCGTCAGATCCGGAAGGAAGCAGCGGTAAGCGGTCGCCGTCGCGTGCCGCAGGCAAGCCTGATCCGAGCTGCGCGCGTGTGCGTGTTCGCGATGTCCGTGATCGACGGAGGGTGCACGGCCGTTCTTTCCTTTGGAATGTCGTTGTCCTCGCGCGGCGGGTCGTTCCTCTCTATCGTTGACCCGTGCCCGAAAGGTCTGCTCTTTATCGCCGGTATCGCCCGCAGACCTTCGCCGCCATCGTCGGACAGGAACATGTCACCCGCACGCTGAAGAACGCGATCGGCTCGGGCCAGGTCGCCCACGCGTATCTGCTGTCGGGCTCGCGTGGGATCGGCAAGACCACCATCGCGCGCCTCATCGCGAAGGCCGTGAACTGCACGAAGGCGAAGGACGGCGAGCCTTGTGATCGCTGCGAGAACTGCGTTGCCATCCGCGACGGCAGCTTCCTCGATCTCATCGAGATCGACGCCGCATCCAATCGCGGTATCGACGAGATGCGCGACCTGCGGGACAAGGTGCGCTTCGCTCCGTCGCAAGGCCAGTACAAGGTCTACGTCATCGACGAGGCGCACCAGCTGACCAGCGAGGCGTTCAACGCGCTCCTCAAGACACTCGAAGAGCCCCCGCCGCACGCGATCTTCGTGCTCGCGACGACGGAGTCCGGGAAGATCCCGGCGACCATCGTCTCGCGCACGCAGCGCTTCGACCTGCGGCGGATCCCGTACAAGGGCGTCGTCGCGCAGCTTGCGAAGATCTGCGAGCAGGAGGGACTGAAGGTCGAGCCGGCGGCGCTCGAGGCGATCGCGCGGCACGCTCAGGGTTCGCTCCGCGATGCCGAGAGCGTCCTCGACATGGTGGCGGCGTTCTCCGAGGGTGGCGTCAAGCTGGCCGACGTCGACGAGCTCCTCGGTGTGTCCGAGTGGGAGGAAACGTCGGCTCTGTTCGACGCGCTCGCCGCGAATGACGGCGCGGCGGGGGTGCGCATCGTCGGCAAGCTCGTCGACGAGGGCCGCGACCTGCGCCTCTTCGTGAAACGCGCGATCGATCACACCCGAGCGCTCGTGCTCGCGAACGCGCAGGGCAAGCCGCCGGAGACCGCGAGCGAGGGTGTCGCCGCGAAGGTCTGGGAGCAGGCGCCCAAGTTCCCGTTGCCACGGCTCGCTGCGATCGCGAAGCGACTCATCGAGACGGAGCAGCACCTCAAGACAAGTGAGGGCACACCCCTGCCTTTGGAGCTCGCGATCCTCGACCTCGTCACGCAGCCGGGGGTCACCGGACCGGCCACCCAATCAACGCCGCGCCGCGAAGCCACACCGGCCGCGCGTTCGGCGGCGCCGCCAGCCGCGGACCGCGGCACGCCGACGCGCGCGCAGGCGCGTCCGCAGGACCGTCGGGAAGAGCGTCTGGGCGTGATCGACCTCGCGGCGCGTCGCGCACAGACGGGTTCCCTCACGCTCGGCGACGTGCAGAAAGCCTGGGCCGAGATGGTCGCGCACGTGAAGGAGCAGAGCGTCGGTAAGGCGTCGCACCTCGTGAAGGCCGAGCCGGTCACGGTCGAAGGCAGCACTATCGTGATTGGCTTCGACAGCGACTTCGCGCGCGCTTACTGGCAGGATCGTTATCGCGTCGAACTCGAGCAAGGATTGTCGGAGCGCCTCAGCCTCACGGTGCGTGTCCGCTGCGTCGTGCAGAAGCTGCCCGCGGATGCGCCCTCGGCCGCCGAGGACCCGATGCTTCGCGCCGCGCTCGAGACATTCCGCCGCCCAGAACGGATCTTGGAGATCGAGTGATGAAGAACATGGGTGACCTACAGAAGATGGCTCGCGAGATGCAGGCGAACATGGCGAAGGCTCAGGAAGAGCTGGCCGCCGCGTCGGTCGAGGGGACCGCTGGCGGTGGCGCCGTCGTCGTCGTGCTCAGCGGGACGCAGGAGATCAAGTCCATCAAGATCCAGAAGGACGCCGTTGATCCCGAGGACGTCGAGACGCTCCAGGACCTCGTTCTCGCGGCGTTCAGCGACGCGCTCAAGAAGTCGCGCGAGCTCGCCGCGCAGCGGCTCGGCGGCGTCACCGGCGGTCTCAAGATCCCCGGTATGTGATGCCGAGCGCCCTCGCGCGCCCGCTTGCGCGTCTTATCGATGAGCTCTCGAAGCTGCCCGGCGTCGGTCCGAAGACCGCGCAGCGGCTCGCGTATCACATCCTGCGCACGCCTCTCCCGGACGCCGACGCGCTCGCAGCGGCAATACGTTCGGTGAAGACCGATCTCCGCTATTGCTCGGTGTGCTTCAACATCGCTGAGGCGGACCCCTGCGTGATCTGCTCATCCGACGAGCGCGACGGGGCGCTGGTCTGCGTCGTGGAAGAGCCGCTCGACGTCCTTGCGATCGAGCGCACCGGTCAGTACAAGGGCCGCTACCACGTCCTGCACGGCGCGATCTCGCCGGTGAACGGCGTGCGGCCCGATGACCTGAAGATCGCTCAGCTGGTCCAGCGGATCCGCGCCGGCGGGATCGAGGAGCTGATCCTCGCGACGAATCCGAACCTCGAAGGCGAGGCGACGTCGATGTACGTCGCTCAGATGCTCGCGGGTAGTGGAGTGCGTGTGACCCGTCTCGCGCGCGGCCTACCGATGGGCGGGGATCTCGAGTATGCCGACGAAGTGACGGTCAGCCGTGCACTGGAAGGTCGTCGAGCTCTCTAAGGAGAACCGGCGCTGTGGGGTTGTCGAGCGTCCACGCGTGGCCTTCCACGCGCACGTTGTAGGGGCAAAAAGCCCAAGACCGCTCGTGGATGGTCATCGTGTCGGACAGGGTCTTCGTCGATCGCTGGTGCTCCGGGTTGTCGCAGCGATAGCGGATGAGCGGTGCGAGCTGCTTCATCTCTTCTCCCTCCACCAAGGTGTCGCGTCCCCGGAAGATTGAAAACGGGGCCGGGCTTGCGCGGTAGATGTACGTTTCGGAACGCATGGCGCCATCCTCCGTCGTTTTAACGGCCAAGCAAGCGGAGGTCGTGAGCTTGGTCGCGCGCGGCTACACGAACAAGGAGATCGCCGCGCGGCAACGGGTCACGCTCCGCGCGATCACGGCGCAGCTCACTCGTCTCATGCGCAGATTCGACGTGCCGAACCGGGCCGGGCTCATCGCGGCGGTCATGTCAGCGGCCGGCGTCGGTCTCCCAACAGGGGCCACGTTGCCCGCCGGCGGTTACGCGGCCCAGCTGCAGATCGCCTCAGGTGACCCAGCGGCGGTCTACGAGACGGCGCCGTTCATGGTCGCGGTGACGCTCGGTCCCGACCACGTCTATACGTTCGTGAATCGGCTGGCGGCGCAAGTGGCCGGTCGCAGGGCTGACAGCCTGATCGGAAAGAGCGTCCGCGAGGCGTACCCCGACATCGACCCGCGCTTTGCGTCCGCGCTCGACCAGGTCTACGCGACCGGGACGCCGTGGTCGGCCGGCGACGCGTTCGTCAAGTGGACCCACCTCGACGGCACGAGTCGGGAGGGAAAGGCGAACCTGATGTTCCAGCCGCTCCGCGATGCGGAAGGCCGGGTGGTGGGGCTGCTCCACATCGGAGCCGAGGCGGCCGAGGCCTAAACCAGCGACTTCTCGGGTATTTGCCAGCACTACGATTGACGCAGGCGAGCGAGGGTGGGTATCATGAACATCCGCATCACGCCCGTAGGCCGATTCCACATGGGAGGTCGGGGCACGATCTTTAACAGCTGAAGAGTGACAGGAACGCCAAGCGAGATTTCGTTGATTTTTTTTGATCGAACTCGAAGCTCAAATGGACCGCCCGAAAGGGTGGTCTGATTTTTTGTCGGAGAGTTTGATCCTGGCTCAGGACAAACGCTGGCGGCGTGCATAAAACATGCAAGTCGGACGAGCCAATCCCCGCAAGGG
>JANMSU010000012.1:0-3534 GCA_031389835.1 Chloroflexota bacterium | reverse complement strand
AGCGCGTCGCGCACCATGGCCTCCACGTGGTCTTCCTCGTTGAGCGCCGGAAAGAAGAACGAGAGGCTGGGTAGTCGTGCGGACAACGCAGCGCAAGGTTAGCGTGTTGCGTCGGGATGACCTGGAGCGACCGCACGATCGCGATCGCGCTCGCGGCCGCAGGCGCCGTGGCGTACCTCGTCGCGGGGATTGGCCTCCTCACCGACTACGACTACTACGGCCGGCTCGCGTGGGCGATCGCGCAGGGGCAGTGGTGGCTGGCCGAAGCGCCGCCGTGGCTCAACGAGCTCGTGCCGTGCGGCACCGAGCGGTGGTGCGTCGTCTATCCACCACTGCCGGCCATCCTCGCGGTACCGTTCACGCTGTTCTTCCCGACAGACCTGTCGCAGGTCTTGGTGTCGCGCCTCGCGGGCGGGCTGTCGACGGGGATCCTGTTCCTGGCGCTTCGGGCGTTCGGCGCACCGCGCCTCGTCGCCATCACGGGCGCGCTTCTGTCGACATTCGGGACGACCTTGCTCTTTTCGAGCGTCGACGGGCGCGCGTGGTACGCGGCTCACGCCGTCTCCATGCCCTTCCTCTGTGCCGCCCTCCTCTTCGCGGCCCGCGGCGAGCGCGCGCTGCTGGTCGGTGCGTGCATCGGGCTCGCGGCGCTCGCCCGCTTACCGGTCGCCGCCGCCGCTCCGGCACTCGCCCTGTTGCTCGCTCACCGTGCCGGAATGCCATATCCCAGGGCGCTCGCGGGCGTCGTGCTAGGCGGGATCCCGTTCGCGCTGCTCTACGTGGGCTACGAGGTGCTCCGCTGGGGCTCGCTGTTCGATTCCGGCTACGTGCAGCTCACGGAGGGCGACGTCTTCTTCACGCGCGGGCTGTTCTCGCCGTTCTACCTGCCGCGGCATTTCTACGCGATCTTCCTCGAGCCACCCGACCTGGTCGAGGGAACGCCGTTCTTCCTGAGACCGCGCGGGATCGGCACCGCACTCTTCCTGGTGACGCCTGCGTTCCTCTGGCTATTTGCCGGCCTGCGCGGGCTGCGGCGTGATGTCGGGACCGCGGCCGTGGCGGCGGCCGCGCTGCTCGCACTCATCCCGGACATCTTCCACGGGACGGTCGGCTTCCAACAATTCGGCTACCGCTTCTCGCTCGATGCGCAGCCCTTCCTCGTCGCCCTTGCGGTGGCCGGTGACTCGCGCAGCGGCACCACCTGGCGCTGGCGTCCGTCGTGGCTCTTCGCCCTGGTGGTGATCGTGTCGGTCGCGATCAACCTGTACGCGATGATCGCGATCACGCGATTCAGCTACTGGCAATGACCCGATTCATCGCAGGGGGAGAACCCCCATTCATCGCAGGGGGAGAACCCCCTGCAACCCCCCTGCAGGCTGACCGGCGCGCGCACCTCGCGATCGCGGGGCTCATCGCTCTCGGGGTCGCGCTGCGCCTGTTGACCCTGCGGTCGCCCGGCTTCCCGAGTGACGTCGGCACCTTCCAGGCGTGGGCTGAGCAGATGGTGCGGGTCGGACCGGGGGCGTTCTATGCGCCCGACTACTTCGTCGACTATCCGCCGGGCTACCTCTACGTCCTTTGGTTCCTCGGCGCGCTCTTCGACGGCGAGCTGCTGCGCCTCGCGGTGAAGGCCGCGAGCATCCCTGCCGACATCACCATCGCGATCGGCGCGGCCGTCATCGCGTGGCGTTACGCCGGCCGGTGGAACGCGACACTCGCCGCTGGTCTCTGGGCGCTCAATCCCGCCGTGATCTTCGCCGGTCCGTACTGGGGCCAGATCGATGCCGTCGGATCGGTTCCGCTATTCGCCGCGCTCGTCGCGGCGGGACGCGGCCGTTGGGCGATGGCCGGGATGCTGGCGGCGCTGGCCGCGATGGTGAAGCCACAGTTCGGCATCGGCGCCGTCCTGATCACCGCCGGTGTGCTCATCGAGCTGATCCGTTACGGCCGCTGGCAGCCGCTGATCCGCGTGGGCATCGCCGGCCTCGTGACCGCGCTCGCGCTTGGGGCGCCCTTCAAGGCGGGCCTTCCGCAGCTCATCGATCTCGTTCGGAAAGCGGCCGAGACCTATCCATACACATCGCTGTACGCGTTCAACATCTGGTCGATCGTCGGCGATTTCTGGCAACCCGACGGTCCGTTCGTCGTTTACGGCGTGCTGCTCCTGGCAGCGGGGCTGCTCCTGGCGTGCTCGCTGCTGTGGTGGCGTCGCGACACGGCGACGTTCCTCGCCGCGGGCGCGATCGCCGCATGCGCCTTCTACTTCCTGCCGACGCGCGCGCACGAGCGCTATCTCTTCCCAGCATTCGTCCTCCTGCTCCCGCTCGCGGCGATGCGCGCGCGCCTCCTATGGCCATACGTCGTGCTGTCGCTCACGTTCGCGCTTTCGCTGTACTTCGCCTTCACGCGCTACGGCCAGAACGATCTCAAGTCGCCGGAGTGGCTCGAGACCACCCTCTTCACGCGCCAGGGACAGATCCTCGTCGCGCTCGTCATGCTCGGAACGGCCGGGCTCATCGCTTGGCGGCTCCTGCGCGGCGAGGCGCGTCTTCAAAGCTCGCTCGCGGCCATCTCTTCGAGGGGGTCCGCCGTCCCCGCCCAGCCGCGGACTGCGTGGAGCTTACCCGCGGCGCTCGCCAGAGGACGTGCGCCGACGCGACGCGACATCACGATCGCGCTGCTCGTTGCCCTCGCGGTCCTGCTAACGCGTGGCTACCGGCTCGATCACCCGCGCGACTTGTACTTCGACGAGGTCTACCACGGACGCACCGCCTTCGAGCTCGTCGCGCAGCGCGATCCTTACGAGTGGACGCACCCGCATCTCGCGAAGGAGATCATGGCTCTCAGCATCCTCGCGTTCGGCGACGATCGTGTCGTCGGTCGCGAGACACTGCGCCCGAACATCGTCGCGTTCGCGGTCGGTGCCGATGGCACACGCGCGTTCGCCACAGCGGACGGCGAGTTGACCGTTCGCGCGCGCGACGGAACTGACCGCAGCCTGGTGAAGGGTGCGGGCGATGTGCGCGCAATGGTCGTCGATGGTGCGCGGATCGTCTGGGTCACCGACACCGAGCTCTTCGAGAGTCCGCTCACAGAGCCGCAGAGCAACGTCCGCATTCCGCGCGCGACGCTTCCGATCACCGGCCGGATCACTGCGCTGCTCATGTCCGCTGGCCGCGTCGTCGTCGTGACGGAATCGGGGCTCACGATCTATACGACCATCGACATCGCGCCGCTCACGGCGCAGGTCGGCGGCGTGGCGGTGACGACGAACAAGGACGGGACGGAGCTCTATGTGCTCGACGCGCGCGGCGACGTGCGCGTTGTCGACCCAGCGACCGGTAAAGAGGCGCGCCAGCTTCCAGGCGGCGGTCCAGGTCGCGCGATCGCATGGGCGCAGGCGCCGAACCGGCTCTTCGTCGCGCGTTCCGACGTCCCGACCCTTGATGTCTACGAGCTGCCGAGCGGTCAGCGACAGTCGGTGTCGCTCGCGAACCCGCGCACCGGTCCGTACACATCCGGCGCCACCGCGCT
>JANMSU010000011.1:0-1643 GCA_031389835.1 Chloroflexota bacterium | reverse complement strand
CGGCGCATGTAGATCTCGAGACGCTTCTCGACCTCGTCGAGCTCCCAGTAGAACTGCGCGCGGCTCTGCACCCATTCGAAGTACGACACGACGACACCGCCCGCGTTCGCGAGGATGTCGGGCATGATCGTCACGCCGCGGTCGGCGAGCGCGCGGTCGGCGTCGGCCGTGATCGGGCCGTTCGCGCCTTCGACGATGATCTTCGCTCGGACCTCGTGCACGTTGCCGGAGGTGATCTGGCCTTCAAGAGCAGCCGGCACGAGCACGTCCACATCCATCGCGAGCAGCTCGGCATTGCTGATCCTGGACACGCCCGGCAAGCCCTCGAGAAAGCGTCTCGGGTGGCGGCGCACGTGTTCGATCGCCGCGGGGACGTCGATCCCCAGCGGAGCTGCGTAGCCGCCGCTGACGTCGGAGATCGCGACGATCTTGCAGCCCGCCTCGGCGAGGCCCTTCGCGGTGACGCTGCCGACGTTGCCGAAGCCCTGCACGGCCACGCGCGTGTTGTCCGGTCGGCGGCCGGCGCGCTTCAGCGCCTCGAGCGTGACGAACGCGACGCCCCTTCCGGTAGCTTCGGTGCGCCCGCGCGATCCGCCAAGATCGATGGGCTTGCCGGTGACGACCTCCGGCGAGTGCTGCCCGGTCATCATCGTCACGGTGTCGACGATCCACGCCATCGTGGACTCGTCGGTGTTCACGTCGGGCGCCGGAATATCGCGCTCGGGGCCGATGATCGGAAGGATCGCGGCGGTATATCGCTTCGTGAGGCGCTCCACCTGCCGGCGCGTGAGCTTGTGGGGATCGACACTTACGCCGCCTTTCGCGCCGCCGAGCGGCAGGTCCGTGACGGCGCATTTCCAGGTCATCAGCATCGCGAGCCCCTCGACCTCCTCGAGAGTGACGCCCGGATGGAAGCGGATGCCACCCTTCCCTGGACCGCGCCCGGTCGAGTGCTGCACGCGGTACCCGGTGTACACCTCGAGCTGCCCTTCCTCGAGCATCACCGGCACGGACACGATTAGCGTGCGCTCCGGCGTGCTGAGGAACTTGTGCATGCCGGGATCGAGATTCAACGCACGCGCCGCGCTGTCGAGCTGGCGCAGCGCCGAATCACGGAGCTCCTTGCCGGGATGGGTCGGCGCCGGCGTGCTCAGGCTCATGAGAAGCGCCTCGCTGTGGCCACGAGGCCGCAGACTACAACCGAATGAGCGACGACGACACGACGTACATGCGCCGCGCGCTGCGTCTCGCGGCGCGCGGCGCCGGACGAACGAGCCCGAACCCGATGGTGGGCACGGTCGTGGTGCGCGGGGGCAAAGTCGTCGGTGAGGGCTATCACCGCGCGGCGGGCGAGCCGCACGCGGAGGTGAACGCGCTCGCTAAGGCGGGCGATGCGGCGCGCGGAGCGACGCTGTACACGACGCTCGAGCCGTGCGCGCACCACGGTCGCACGCCGCCCTGCGTCGACGCGATCGTGCGCGCGGGAATCCGACGTGTCGTCGCGGCGATGCGCGACGTGGATCCACGCACCGACGGCAAAGGCTTCCGGCAGCTCAAGGCCTCCGGTATCGAGGTGGAGCAGGGCGTCCTCGAAGCCGATGCACTGCGCCTCAACGAGGGCTTCGTCAGCCGCGTGCGCCGCG
>JANMSU010000009.1:0-20242 GCA_031389835.1 Chloroflexota bacterium | reverse complement strand
TGTGATCCCGGGCAACCTCGCGCGCCTGGTGGCGCCGACGCCCGGTGCGGCGATCGGAAAGCAGGTGACGCTACGGCTCGGCGGCGCGGTGAAGCTCGGCAACACGCGCATCAGCGGAAGCGGCACGCCGCGGGACTACGTTGTCACCGTCGTCGGCGTTTTCGACGAGCAAGCATCGCAGACGTCGGTGCGCATCCCGCTCGAGGACGCGCTGCTCGCTGGCGCCGAGAATCGCGGGCTCACGCCCGACGCGCTGCGACAGAGCACCGGGTACAGCGGCGTCGCGATCGAATCCGAAGATTCACGGTACGTCGCCGACGTGGTGCGGTCGGTCCAGGAGCTCGGCTTCAGCGCGTTCTCGCTCAAGCAGGTCATCGAGCAGATCGACAGGGGCTTCGGCGTGTTCCGCGGCATCCTTGCGGGTATCGGTGGCGTCGCCCTGCTCGTCGCCGCGATCGGTATCGCGAACACCATGGTCATGGCCGTGCTCGAGCGCACGCGCGAGATCGGGATCATGAAAGCCGTCGGCGCGTCACCGCGCGACATCCGTTCGCTCTTCCTCGCGGAGGCGGCGCTCGTCGGCGTATTCGGCGGCGTCATCGGCCTCGTGCTCGGCGTGCTCGGCGGTCAGGTGATCGAGCTCGTGATCCGCAACCTCAATCCGCAGGCGAGCCCGGCACCGATCTTCATCGTCGACCTGGCGCTCGCGCTTGGCGCGATGGCACTGGCTCTCCTCGTGAGTCTCGTGGCCGGATTCCTGCCCTCGCGCCGCGCGATGCGCATGTCCGCTCTGAGCGCGCTCCGGTACGAGTAAGGCGCTGCCTTTTCGTCATTCGTGCCCTGAGCTCGCTGCGCACCAGCGCGTGCCCTAGAACGGACCCGCGAGCTCCGGCGGCGCGAAGATGTAGGTCGGCGTCTGCCACCACTGCTCCACAGCCTCACCGCGTGCCTGATGCAGCAGTGCGGCGATGGTGTCCGGTGGCTGCCCGCCCGCGGCCGCCACGACGACGATCTTTCCTTCATCAAGCGCGCTCGCATAACGCTTGCGAACCTCGCGCGGGATGATGCCGCCGGGCAGCAGCTTTCGAAGCCGGTAACGAAGGCCGCCCCAGCCCTTCCCCGGCAGCCAGGCGCGGCCACCGGCGGCGAGCTCGGCACGCTTCGAGTTGCGCGCGAGGACACTGATGTCCTGCTCGCGGACGCCCGATCCACTCAGCAGCGTCACGGCCTGCACCGCCGCGTCGTCGTCGCTGAACGCCGCCGCCGCGACCATACCTCCGGCGACTGCCTCGAGGTACGACGTCGTTGCCATCCGCGGAATGCTAGGTGAGCGTGCTCACGCTCGCCACGCGAGGACGGGTATGCGCATCTCGTCGGCGGTCATCCCACCGTGAGATCCTCGATGCCGGACCGTTTTTCCTTCCACCTTCATGATCGACGCGGAGAGGTCGCGGTCAAGAAGAACGACGACTTCGCCGATGCGCCGGCGCGCGATCTTCGGGTCGCCCCGGCCGAACAAGCCGGCGTCGATGAGCTCATCACGATCGAGCAGGGTCATGAGGCCAGGCCACTTGCGTTCCAGATATGCCCGCACCTGGTTCGGATGGTCCGTGTGCAGGAACACCAGCCGCGGTTCGCCCGCGGGCGGATTGCGGAGCAGGGCCCGCAGCTCTTCGTCGCCGACGATGTCCAGCATCTTGTCGGGATCCGTCGTGGCATGACCGTGGTCCGCGGTGACCATGACCAGCGTGTCACCCGCTGCGCGATCCGCGAGCGCGTGCCGCAGGGAAATGTCGAAGATCGTGGCCTCGATCGCGGCCTCGTCACTGCGCGGCCCGTAGAGATGCGAGACCGTGTCGATGCCGGACCAGTACGCGTAGACGTATGAGGGACGCGGCGCCTCGAGAAGGCCGCGCAGGCGCACGCCCATCGTCGACGGAACGACATAGCCGAGGAAGGTCGCCTCGGCCGCGTGCATCCGCGTCATCGCCTCGGAGCGGAAGATCTCGGGCTCGACGACGTACGACGCGATGCCGCGGTCGCGCAGACGGGCGTGGATCGACGGTACGAGCACGAACCGGAGCGGGTCGACGGCCGGATCGTCGAAATACGAGCCGCGTCGGGTGATCGCGGGGCCCCACCGGAGCATCGCCGTCACCTGCGCGAACTCCTCGAGCCAGACGAAGTAGGCGATGTTGCCGTGCTCGAGCGGCGTTCGCGCCGTGTTCATCGTCGTGATCGCGGCGGCGGTCGTGGACGGGAAGACCGTCGTCGCCTCGATCAGCTGCGCGCCGTCGCGTCGGCGTGCACGCTCTCGGAGCTCGGCGAGGAACGGCATGTGGCCCCGGTCGCAGAACATCTCGAGCTGCCACGCACCCAGGCCATCGGCCAGGATCACGACGACTTGCCGCACGCCCGCACGCAGCCCTGGGTCGAGGCCGACGAGGGGCGGTGCGTCACCAGCATCGCGCGCACCGAGCACGTCGAGAACGGTCGCGGGCACGTTCAACAGTCCGCCGCCGTCGTAGTCGGGCATCACGAAGCCGCGCGCGCGAAGACGCTCGACGAGCGGGTGAGGCATCGGTGGACGATACTGCCACGCGATGCGAACGGTGCTCGAGGTCGATGGCCTATTCAACGGCACGAGCGCGACGTCCGACGCCGCGATCGTTATCGAGGATGGCGAGATCACCTGGGTCGGCAAACGCTCGCGCATACCGAAGACGCCGAAGGGTGAGCGATCGCGATCGATCGACGCGGGAGGCAAGTTCGCGCTCCCCGGATTCATCAACTGCCACGCGCATCTCACGTTCGATGGCAGCGCCGACTTCGACGCCGAGGCTCGGCAGAGCGAGGCGGCAGCGACGCTGAAGGCGTTCCGCAACGCTCGCGTCACCGTGCGCAGTGGTGTGACCACCGTGCGAGACCTCGGATCGAACGGATCGATGGTCGTCGAGCTGGCACGGCAGATCGAGCGTGGCGCGCTCGAGGGACCGCGCATCATCGCGTCGGCTCGCGGCATAACGATCACCGGTGGCCATGGCATGGAGGTCGGTCGTGTCGCCGACGGAGCTGACGCGGTCCGCGGCGCCACGCGCGAACAGGTCGCCGTCGGTGCGGCTGTGATCAAGCTGTTCTCCACGGGCGGCGTGTTGGGCGAGGGCGCAGGCCCGGAGCTCGCCGCGTACTCGCCCGACGAGACGCGCGCTGCCGTCGAGGAAGCGCATCGCGCCGGCATACGGATCACGACGCACGCGCATGGCGCCGAGGGAATGCGCATCGCGGCCGAGGCGGGCGTCGATTCGATCGAACACGCGACGCTGCTGGACCAGCAGACCATCCGTGCGATCAAGGAGAAGGACGTGGCGCTCGTGCCCACGTTCTCCGCGCTCCGCCGCATCATCGAGAATGCCGGCGCGCTGCCTGCGCGCGTGATGGAACGCGCGCGCTTGGTTGCCGCGAAACATCAGGAGGGCGTGCGCGCCGCGCACAAAGCGGGCGTGCGGATCGCGACCGGGACCGACGCGGGCACTCCGTTCAACACGCACGAGCGCTTCGCGCTCGAGCTCGTCTACCTCACCGAGGCCGGGCTCTCGCGCAGCGAGGCGCTCGTCGCCGCCACGAGCATCGCCGCGGACGTTGTCGGCCGCCTGAAGGCGGGGCGCATCACGCCTGGCTCATGGGCCGACCTGGTGTTCGTCGACGGCGACCCGCTGCGCGATCTCGAGGTGCTGCAGCGGCCGAAAGCGGTCTGGGTGCGAGGAGTGCCTGTCGGCTAAACGCGCTCCAGCCGCGGCCGCGCGCGCTCGAGCTCGCCGCGGAGCGAACCCTCGTCGGTCAGTGGAGCGGAGCAGGTCGTGCCGACGCAGACGTAGGCCGCCGTGCGGTCGCGTGGGAAGCCGAGCTCGTCGAGACGGGCGGCGTCGTCTTCGGGCGCGATCCACTGGACGCTGCGGGCCGGATCGTCGACAGAGCGCGCCGCGCTCCAGAGCGCGTTTGCCGTCTCGTCGTCCTTCGGTCCGACGACCGTGATGGTGAGCGGATCCGCCAGCGCACGCGCCATCGCATTCGCGTAGGACGAGGCGAACTGGCCCCAACCGCGGTAGCTGCCGACGAACGCGCGCAACGCGCGCACCGCCGTTTCGCGCCAGCGCTCGTCTCCTGTGAGCGCCGCCAGGCGCAGGAGCGCATCCGCAACCATCGCGTTGTCCTCGATCGGCTTCTCCCGCAGACCGACGCGTCCCGGCTCGCCTCGCGCCGGCGCATCGAAGAAGCCTCCGCTCGCGGGATCCTCGAGCCGCTCGCGTATGACGGTCGCCGCTTTGACGGCGCCAGCGAGCGCACCTGGGTGCTTCCCCGTCTCGAATTCGTCGATCGTCGCCTGCAGGTATGCCGCCCAGTCGCTGAGCAGATCGGCCACACGCGGACCGTCGCCACGGTCGAAATGCATGAGCTGACGTTCTGGTCCGGTGACCATGCGCGTCGCGATCGTCGTCATGACCTCGTGTGCCCGCGCCTCGATGGCGTCGTCGCCGAGGGCTCCGGCCGCCACGACGTATGCGGACACCGCCAGCGCGTTCCAGCCCGTATACAGCGTCTTATCGACGAACGGCGCGCCGTGCTTCTCGCGGCCCTGCGAGTCCAGCTCGTAGTAGACCTCGTCGGCGTCCTGGGATCCCGCGAACGCCTTCGCGTCCTCCCGCCACAGCACCGTGTCCATCCAGCGGATGACGTCGCGGACGACGCGGTCGTAACCCGCCTGCGGGAACGTGCGATGGGCCTCGGCGTAGACCGCGAGCAGCTCGGCGTTGTCCTCAAGCATCTTCTCGTAGTGCGGGACCTCCCACTCGCGCGTCGTCGCGTACCGGAAGAACCCACCCTCGACCTTGTCGTGCATCCCGCTCGCGGCCATGGCGCTGAGCGTCTTGTGCAGCATGTGCGCGACATCGGGGTAGCCGTGACGGCGGTACTCGTCGAGCAGGAAGCGAAGGAGCCGGACCTGCGGGAACTTCGGCGAGCGGCCAAAGCCGCCGAACTGCGGGTCGTACTGCCCGCGCACGAGCGCGCCGATCGTGTCGACGATGTCCGCCGACAGCTCGCTCTTCTTCGTCGGCGCGCCATCCGGCGCGGGCTTGCGCTCCCTCGCTTCCTGCTCGTGGAGCTCAGCCACGCGAGCCGTGATCTCCTCGCGCTTGGTGGTCCAGACCTCGTTGACGCCGTTCACGGCTTGCCACATCTGGTCGGGCGGGACATACGTCCCGCCATGGATGATCTCTCCCTCCGGCGTGAGAAAGACGGTTGTCGGCCAGCCCCCCATGTTGTAGCGACGGTTCACATCCGGTCGTTCGTCGTTGTCAACGCGGACCGGTACGTAGCGGTCGTTGATGACCTCGATGATCTCCGGGATGCTGTAGCTGGTCTCGTCCATCACGTGGCACCAGTGGCACCACACCGCGCTGATCGCGAGCAGCACAGGTTTGCCCTGCTCCCGTGCCTCGGAGAACGCGGCGTCGCCCCAGCTGCGCCATTTGATCTCGTTCGCGCGATTTGGCCGCGGCGAGAAGCGGAACTCGCTCACTCCGGAATCTCGTCGAGCTCGATCTTGTTGCCGAACGGATCGAACACATAGCAGCGGCGCCAGCCCGGGATCGGTGTGGCTTCCTCGAAACGCGCACCGCCCTCGAGCAAACGGTTGCGCGTTGCTGCGAGATCGTCGACGCGCAGTGCGAAGTGCCGACGGGGGTGCAGACCGAGGTCCTTGTCGGCCGAAAGATGCACGTGACCAGGTGGCGCTGAGAACCAGATGCCTTCGCGCTCCGACAGGGTCTCCGGCCGCCGTATTTCCTCGAGACCGAGCGCTTTCCCGTAGAAATCCCGTGCCTGTGCTTCCTGGCCAGGCGGGTAGAAGACCTGCGCGTGATGCAGCGAAATGGGCATAAATCGAGTGTAGTGAGCGCGGTAGGTCGGCTATCATGTGATCAGACCGAACGGCAGAAGGGGACGCACAGATATGGCCATCGAGCAGCAGGAAACCGGCACACAGACCGATCAGCCGGTCGTCACGATGACCGCGCGCGCCACCGACAAGCTCAAGGAAGTCATCGCGAAGCAGGGTCGGCCCGACCTCGCGCTTCGCGTCTACGTCACACCGGGCGGATGCTCCGGTTTCTCCTACGGCATGACATTCGCGGAAGGCCGCGAGCAGGACGACACGGTCGTCGAGTCCGACGGTGTCAGCATCGTCGTCGACCCGATGAGCGCGATGTACCTGAAGGGCTCTGAGATCGACTTCGTTGACGCGCTCATGGGCGGCGGCTTTGCGCTTCGCAACCCGAACGCCGTCTCGAGCTGCGGCTGCGGGCAGTCCTTCAAGACCGCCGAGCAGAGCGGCACCGCGAAGGCCTGCCACCACTAACTGGCGCCACCCGCTGGGTCTACTCATGAAGCGGGCCGTGTTGGTCATCGACATGATCGAGGACTTCGCGCACGAGGGCGGCGCGCTCTACTGCGGGCCGACGATGGCCACGGTCATCCCGGTCATCAAGAAAGAGCTCGCGCGAGCCCGATCCGCGGGCGAGCCCATCGTCTACCTCACCGACAACCATGTCCCCGACGACGCCGAGTTCAAAGTGTTCCCGCGGCACGCGATCGCCGGCACCAAGGGCGCCGAGATCATCCCCGAGCTAGCCCCCGAAGACGATGATGACGTGATCCCGAAGCGGCGCTACTCGGGATTCTTCGGCACGGATCTCGACATCACGCTGCGCGAACGCGGCGTCGACACGCTCCGGCTCGTCGGCGACTGCACGAACATTTGCGTCCTGTATACCGCCGCGGATGCGCGCAACCTCGGTTACGCCGTCGAGGTCCTGCGCGAGGGCGTCACCTCGTTCGACGAAGAGGCGCACCGCGACGCGCTCCGCGAGCTAGAGAAGACGCTCGGCGCGAAGATCGTCTAAGCGGGCGCTGGCTCCAGCTGCAGCGCGTTCGTGAAGGACGCGTTCTTGACGAAGATGCTCACGACCGTCGTCACCTCGAAGAGCTGCTCGTTGGTCAGCCCGAGGCCGCGGAGCACTTCGGCGCGATAGAGCATCGAGAGCTTCCCGTCGTTGACGACACTGGTCGCGTAGGCGACGAGCTCCTTGTTCAGACGGGATACCTCGCCTTCGTGGATCGTTGCGACCTCGCGGTCAAGCACGATCTTCGCGTACTTCGGATCGTTGGCCATATAGAGGAAGTACCGCGGCACGCTGCCGAGCTTCTGCCGGGCCTCCACCAGCACCGGTGAGGACGGGTCCTGCGCGCGCATCGGCGCGTTGTCGTTGAAGGCGGCGATCGCTTTCTCGAACACGTTGATGCTCGTGACGTGCGCGACGGTCGCCGCCAACTCGACGATCTGCCCACTGTCCAGTCCGTACTCGAGCTGAAGGCTGCGCGTGTGACCGTACAGCTCGTATGGCGCGGATCTGGCCGCGGCGACGGCGAGGCCGATCATGTGGTTCTGCAGGTTGAGGAGACCGCGTTTGGCCATGATGTGGGCCAGCTCCTCGTGCTCGCCGATGAGAAGCGAGGGCCGCAGCCCCAGCGCTCGCGTCGACGCGGTCATGTTCGGCGCCTTTGAGATCTCGCGGATCATCGCGTCGACCTTCTTGACCATGTCGTTGTGCTGGGATTCCTCGGGCAGCTTGATGGTCGGCATCTCGTCTCCTCCTCAGGCCCTCGGCGGAGTCTACGTTCAGGTCATGGCCGCGACGGGACGACGTTCACGGTCTGCGCGCTGCCGCGATAGGCCGGGAGCTCTGTCGAACGGATCGAGGGCTGCACGATCCGAGACCCTGTGGTCGTGAAATAGAGCTCGAATTCCAGCTCTCCGCTGGCGTATGGCCCGAGATCGCCGACGCGGAACAGCAGTCCATCCGCGGTGTCTTCGGCCTCGCCACCCACGACCCTCGCGTCCTTCATCGGACGCAGGATCACGACGACTTCCGTCAGGACCGCGTCGCGGCCGTTGCTGTACGTCACGAGAACGCCGATGGTGTCCGGGTCGTCCCCCGACACGGTCACTCCGACCGTTGCGTCCGTCAGCGTCGCATCGACGTGGAGCGCCGGGCCCTCCTCAACGGGCGGATTGAGGACGTACTGGGCGACCGCCGCGGCGATGAAAAGACCGACCACGAGGAGACCGCCCAGGAGCAGCCGTCGGCGAGACAACGATGGCGCGACCGACGGTGCGGGTTTCGCAGCAGGCGTGGATACAGGGGCCGGCGTCCGGGGGGACGTGGGCGGCTCCGCGACCACATGCGGTTCCGCCACGGCTGCGCCCGACGGCTGTCGCGCCGCCGCATCGATCGCCTTCACCAGATCCGCTGCCGTGCCGTAGCGGTCCTTCGGCTCTTTCGCGAGCCCTCGCAGCAGGACCTCTTCGATAGCCGTCGAGAGCTGCGGATTCCGCTCCCGCGGAAGAGGCAGCGGCTTGTGGAGATGCGCGAGGAGTGTCGCGAGCGGCGTGTCTGCGCTGTACGGGACCGCGCCCACGAGCATCTCGTACGCGACGACCGCGAGCGCGTATCGATCTGCCGCAGGGCCAGCGCTCTCGCCGGAAGCCTGCTCCGGCGCCATGTATTCCGGCGTTCCCACGAGCGCACCGGTCTGAGTGAGGCGCGGCAGCGATCCTTCGAGCATCCGTGCGAGGCCGAAGTCCGAGACGATGACGGTCCCATCGCGTGCCACCAGCACGTTCGACGGTTTGATGTCGCGATGCACGACCTCGCGCGCGTGCGCGTAGTCGAGCGCGCTCGCGACCGGACCGAGCATCCGCGCGGCGTAATCCACGGGTAGCGGCTTTCCCAGCTGATCCGCGAGCGTCCCACCGTCGACGAACTCCGTGACGATGTAATAGAGGCCACCTTCGTTTCCGTAGTCGTAGACCGCAAGGATGTTCGGGTGGCGGAGCTTGGCGATCGTGACCGCCTCCGCGCGGAAACGCTCGCGGAACACATCGTCATCGGCCAGATGCGTCGGTAGGACCTTGATCGCGACGTTCCGCGCAAGCGCGGCGTGGTGCGCTTTGTACACGGTGGCCATGCCGCCGCGGCCGACCTGCTCGAGGATGCGGTATGGGCCGATCGCAGTACCTGCGGTGAGCGTCATGCGTCGATCCCGGTCACGCGGTGCGCTTCGACCGTGGATGAGCGGCCCTTCACCGCGAGCGCGCCCAGCGCGGTCGACCGGATACCCGCACCGGCGGCCGCTAGCGTCGATGCCGAGCACACCAGGTCCCCGGCGCCGGCGCCGCTCTGCAAGCGCGCAGCGATGTTCACCGTGTCGCCGATCGCGGTGTAGCTCATGAGCTGGTCGCTGCCGAGGTTGCCAACGACGGCTGGGCCGGTGTGCACGCCCACGCCGTAGCGCAGCTCCGAGCCCACTCGCGCGGCGGCGGCGAGAAGTGCGAGGCCGCCGCGCACCGCGAGGCGCGCGTGGTCCGCCTGCGCCGTAGGCGCGTTCCACAAGGCGAGGACAGCGTCGCCGATGAAGCGGTCGACAGTGGCGCCCTCGTCACGCAGCGCCCGGACCGCGGCGCCGTGGTACTTGAGCAGAAGTCCCATGACGCGCTCGGGCTCGAGCTGCTCCGCGACCGTCGAGTAACCGCGCACGTCGGCATGCAGGACGCTCACGATCTGGCGCGTGCCACCGAGGTCGAGAAATGACGGACGCGCATCGATAACCGACGCGAGATCCGAGCCGACATAACGGTTGAGCGCGTCGCGAAGGTGTCGCTCTTTGCCGGCGTGCTCTTCGGCCACGCGTGTGGCGGTGACCGCCTCGCTACGATCGTCCGCGGCGAAGATGATGCCGACGAACTTGCCATCTGCATCGAGGAGCGGTCCTGCATTCGCTCGGAGGCTTGCGCGGCGGCCACCCGGAAGCGTCGCCTCCACCAGCTGCGGCTCGCGCGCGCTGCCGGTGCGCGACACCCGGAGGAAGAGCGGCACCAGGCGATCCGCGAGCGACGGTCCGAAGACGTCCGTGTACGGGCGGCGCGCCGTCTCGGCGATGGTTGTGCCGAGGAGGGTCTCGGCCGGCGCGTTCATCGCGACGATGCGTCCCTCGTCGTCCATCGCGACGATCGCCGACGGGCTAAAACGCGACCACTCGCGAACGGCACGGGCGGCGTCCGCCACGTTTCCTCCCTCACCCTGTCCTCGGGGCGCGCTCACTCTAGGACCTGCTGCTGGCCCGGCACCCGAAGCGGCTTGCCTCGCCCGCGTACTATCCTGCGTACGCGTATGGCGGGGAATACAGGGACCCTTCGTCCCGTGCCGGCGGTGGAGAAGACCGCGCGCATCCTGCGCGCGCTCGCCGACGGCGGGCGGCCGCAAGGCATATCCGAGCTCGCGCGGACGCTGAGCGTCTCCAAGGGCACGCTGCGCGACATCCTCCTCACCCTGGACGCGCACGGACTGGTGATCCGCGACCCCGACACGCGCTTCCGTCTCGGACCAGAGCTGCGCGCACTCGCGGACGCGAGCACGCCTGATCTGCGCGCGCTCGCTCAGCCGCATCTGGTGAGTCTCATGGAAACGTTCGGCGAGACCACGGTGCTCGGCGTGACCCACGACGGCAAGCTCGAGATCGCGGCGCGCGCGGAACCGACGACCGGACTGCACATGAGCGCTCCGCTCGGACGACGCCTGCCTCTCGACGCGGGCGCGCACGGCAAGGTCCTGCTCCACGGCGATGCGATCGGCTATGACGACCAGGAGCTCTTCCGCGGCGTGCGCGCCGTCGCAGCCGCGGTGACCGATGCGCGCGGCCGGAAGATCGCCGCCGTCATGGTCGTCGGGTTCAAGGAGCGCATCGACCTGCGCACGTTGCGTCGCATCGGCGAGCGCTGCGCGAGCGCGGCGGTGGCGATCTCGCATCGCATCGGCTCACCCGCGCGTGACGAGGCCGCGAGCGCATGACGAAGTCGCTCACGACGCTGCGCGTCAACGGCGAGACGCACACTGTCGCCGCGGAACCGCACCACACATTGCTCGAGGTTCTGCGTGAGGAGCTGGGGCTCACCGGCACCAAGCACGGTTGCGAGCTCGGTGAGTGCGGAGCGTGCACCGTCCTGGTCGATGGGAAGCAGGTGCTCTCGTGCCTCGTCCTACCGCAGCAGATCGGCCTGTCGGACGTCACGACGGTCGAAGGACTCGCGACGGGCCCGCAGCTGCATCCGCTGCAGACCGCGTTCGCCGAGGAGGGCGCCGCGCAGTGCGGCTACTGCACGCCGGGGATGCTGCTGTCCGCCAAGGCTCTTCTCGACGCGCACCCGCATCCGAGCCGCCAGCAGATAGCGGAAGCGATCAGCGGCAACCTCTGCCGCTGCACCGGCTACACGTCGATCTACGAGGCGATCGAGAAGGCGAGCCGGGCGTGAGCGAGTTCTCGGTCCTGGGCCGCCGTCTTCCGAAGGTGAACGCCTGGGCGCACCTGACCGGAACTGCGCTCTACGCCGACGACATCCGCCTGCCCCGCATGCTGCACGGACGCCTGCTGCGCTCTACGCAGCCTCACGCGCGCATCCGGCGGCTCGACGTCACCCGCGCGCTGGCGTATCCCGGCGTGGTCGCGATCGTCACCGGTGCGGACATGCCCGAGAAGATGGGGATCATGCCGTCGACGCAGGACGAGACCGCGCTGGCAGTCGACAAGGTGCGCTACGTCGGCGAGCCCGTCGCCGCCGTCGCCGCGCTCGACGAGGACACCGCGTTCGAGGCGCTCTCGCTCATCGACCTCGACTACGAGCCGCTCGATCCGATCTTCACCATCGAGGAGGCGCTCGAGCGGGAAGACGTGAAGATCCACGAGGAGGCGCGACGCGCGAACGTCTTCAAGGAGGTCCACCTGGCTTTCGGTGACCTCGAGGCCGGGTTCGCGGCGGCCGATCTGATCCGCGACGACTGGTCCTTCTTCGAAGGCAACACGCACGCGCCGATCGAGACGCACTCGTGCGTCGCCTCGTTCGACGGTGATGGGAAGCTGACGCTCTGGACCGCGACGCAGGTCCCCCACTACGTCCATCGCGAGCTCGAGAAGGTGCTCGGGCTGCCCCGCTCGCGCATCCGCGTCATCGCGACGCCGAACGGCGGCGCGTTCGGCGGTAAGAGCGATCCGTTCGGCCACGAGTTCTCGGCAGCGCTCCTCTCGATGCGCACCAAGCGTCCCGTGAAGTTCACCCTGGACCGCGAGGAGGTCTTCTACGCGCACCGCGGCCGGCATCCGGTGAAGATGCGTCTGCGCACCGGCGTGAAGAAGGACGGCGAGATCACCGCCGTGCACTTCCAGAGCTATCTCGACGGCGGCGCCTATGCGTCGTACGGCATCGCGACCACCTATTACACCGGCGCGCTTATGACGGTCACGTACCGGATCCCCGCCTACAAGTTCGACGGCGTGCGCGTGTACACGAACAAGCCGCCGTGCGGACCGAAGCGCGGTCACGGCACCACGCAGCCGCGCTACGCGTTCGAGTGCCAGCTCGACAAGATCGCGACGGAGCTCGGAATCGATCCGATCGAGTACCGGCTACGCGTGCTGCAGCCGGCCAACAGCCGGACGGTGAACGATCTGCGCATCACGACCATGGGCCTGGGCGATTGCCTGAAAGCGGTCCGTCAGTCGACCAGCTGGGCCGCTAAGCGTGAGAGCCTCCCAAAGGGGAAGGGCATCGGCGTGGCCGGCAGCGCCTACATCTCCGGCGCCGGTCTGCCGATCTACTGGAACCCGTTGCCGCACTCGGGAGCGGAGATCCGCATCGATCGCGGCGGCGGCGTCACGGTGATGTGCGGCACGGCGGAGATCGGCCAGGGCTCCGACAACATGCTCGCCACGGTCACGGCCGAGACGCTGGGCGTCATGCCAGAGGACGTGCACGTGGTCTCGGGTGACACCTCGCTCGCGCCAGTCGACCTGGGCTCTTACTCGAGCCGCGTCACGATGATGGCCGGCAACGCGGTCAAGGACGCCGGCATGAAGCTGCGCGCGCTGCTCATCGAAGCCGCGTCGGAAAAGCTCGGCGTGCCCGCGGAGCATCTCGGCACCGCGTACCGACGCGTGTACGACCGGCGCGATCCGGAAAAACATCTCACGTTCATCGAGGCCGCGAACCTCGCGGAGGGCAAGCACGGCACGCTCGTCGCGGCGGGCAGCTACACGCCGCCGGCGGGCATCGGCGGGAGCTACAAGGGCGCCGGCGTCGGGCCGACGCCGGCGTACTCGTACCAGGCGTCGGTGGCCGAGGTGACCGTGGACCTCGAGACGGGGACGCTCACGGTCGACAGGATCACGACGGCCCACGACTGCGGCCGCGCGCTGAATCCGGCGAACGTCGAGGGACAGATCGAGGGCTCGGCGTACATGGGCTACGGCGAGGCCATCGTCGAGGAGCAGATCTTTCGCGGCGGCCTGCACAAGAAGCCGTCGCTGCTCGACTACAAGCTGCCGACCTCTCTCGACACGCCCGAGCTCGTCGCGATCCTCGTCGAGACCAACGACAGCGAAGGACCGTTCGGCGCGAAAGAGGCCGGCGAAGGCCCGCTGAACTCGGTGGTCCCGGCCATCGCGAATGCCGTCTACGACGCGATCGGCGTGCGCTTCGACGAGACACCGATCACCGCGGAGAAGATCCTCGACGCGCTCGGCAAACGAGACAACCGCGGCGTGACGAAAGACCGCATCGGTCCAAATGGCCTCGGCGAGGCAAAGGTCGATAGAGCGACACGCCGTCTCGCGGCATCGACCGATGCGCGCGAACGGAAAAAGACCGGGACACCGGCGGACTGATGCTGCGTCTCCCGCGCTTCCGGCTGGTCGAGCCCACAACGTGGACGGAGGCCGCGGCGCTGTTGCGTGAACACGGCGCGGCCGCGTCCGACGTCGCGCGTGGAACGCCGAGCGTTCCGGTGATGCTCGTCGCGGGCGGCACCGATCTATTCCCCAACATGAAGCGCCGGCAGTTCACGCCGCAGGTCCTTATCTCGCTCGGCCGGGTCAAAGGCGCGCGCGACATCAGCAATGGGTCGGGACTCCGCATCGGTGCCGGCGCGACTCTCAGCGAGGTCGCGACGCATCCGAGTGTGACCGGGAAGTACACGGCTCTCGCGCAGGCGGCCGGGGCGGTCTCGACGCCCCAGCTGCGCAACATGGGCACGATCGGAGGGAACCTTTGCCTCGACACGCGCTGCAACTGGTACGACCAATCCCTCTTCTGGCGCACCGCCGAGGGCTTCTGCATGAAGACGCATCCCGAGGTCGTGTGCCGCGTCGCGCCGTCCAGCCCTCGCTGCCTCGCGGTCGCGAGCGCTGACACGGTCCCGGCGCTGATCGCGCTGGGCGCGAAGGTCACCGTCGAGAACGCGAGCGGACGCCGCGACCTCGACCTCGCGGAGCTTTACCGCGAGGACGGCGTCCGCTACCTGACGATCGGTCGTGACGATGTCGTCGTTTCGGTGACGCTGCCTGACGCGACGGGCTGGCGCAGCACGTACGTCAAGCTGCGTGACCGCAACTCGTTCGACTTCCCCATCGCCGGCGTTGCCGCGGCGGTCCGTCTGGAGGGGAAGATGGTCAGCGAGGCGCGCATCGCGATCACCGGAGTCGGATCGCGTCCACTCGCCATCGACGCGAAAGCGCTCGTCGGTACGGATCTCGATGACGAGGCGATCGCCGCTGCTGCGGACGCGGTCCACAAGGGTTCGCGACCGATGGACAACACCTCGGGCACGATCTCGCAGCGCAAGCGCGCCGCGCGCGTCTTCACCGAGCGCGCCCTACGATCCCTGCGCGATGCCTGAGACCTTCCGCGCGGTCGCCGTCGTCACCGCGGCGGGATCCGCTGAGCGTTTCGGTGGCAAGAAGCTGCTCGCGAGGGTCGCGGGCGAGCCGCTACTCGACCACACCATCCGCAGCCTGCTGGAGGGCGGCGTCACCGAGGTCATCGTGGTCGTGAGCGCCGACGCGCGACGTGAGCTCGCGCGGGACGTGAGCGCGATGAACGACGCGCGCGTGCGAGTGCTCGAGAACCTGGACCCTTCACGCGGCATGTTCTCGTCGATCCAGATCGGCGCCGCAGCCGCGATCGGCGACGCGCTTCTGGTCCTTCCAGGGGACATGCCGTACGTGCGGCCGGAGACCGTGCGCGCGCTGATCGCGAAGTACCGCGAGCGACCGGCGATCGTCTCGCCGCGGTGGAAGGGAAAGCGCGGGCATCCGGTCGTGATGCCCCTCTCGCTGCGCGACGAGATCGCGGCGACCGCGCCGACGGCGAACCTGCACGAGGTGATCCACCATCACCCAGACGAGCGCGTCGACCTCGAGGTGGAGGACGCCGGCGTCAACCGCGACGTGGACATACCCGCTGATCTGGTGCGCCCCAAGGGTTGACCGCGCGTTTGCGCAAACAGTGAAATCAGCGTCTTTGACTAAGGCAGGCGTGGCGTCTAACTTGCCAAAACGGTGAGTGCAGGCCCGGTCGACCGCGACGGACAGACAGACGGGACGGACGTTACACGTCGGGACTTGCTGCGGGGAGCGGCACCGATCGTTGCGTTCGTCGCCCTCTCGGCCCTCGGTGGCGCCGCTGTCGCGAGCGGGGCGACGCCGACGACCACCAAGCTCAGCAGTGGCGTGATCTTCCCCGACCCGACCCTGTGCATCGGTTGCCTCACGTGCGAGGTCATCTGCTCGCAGGAGCACAAGAAAGTCGGTCTCTCGGATGCGCCGCGCATCCGCATCTTCAATGATGCGGCGGTCAAGATCGATCCGGTCATCCAGGCGGCCTACCCCGACCGCGGGTCGTTCCATCAGGAGCCCTGTCTGCAATGCCCGACCGCCGAGTGCCTTTACGTCTGCCCGGTCGACGCGCTGCAGGTCGAGCCGCGCACCGGCGCGCGCTTCATCAAGGAAGACACCTGCGTGTCGTGCGGCCGCTGCAACGAGGCGTGCATCTTCCCCACCAGTGACATGGCGCTCGCGACCAACCAGGGACAGTCGCAGCCGCAGACGTCGCGCATCACGTATGACCCCGGAGCGGACACGTTCACGAAATGCGATCTGTGCTTCTTCCGGGAGGGCGGTCCGGCGTGCGTCGAGCGCTGCCCGATCAACATCCGCATCCGCGAAGGTGTCATCAAGACCGAACCCGGGCGGCTGTGTCTCGCGGCGCCGGAGGCCACTAAGGACACCTGGAACAAGCTGCGCGCCTTCCAGACCTTCGAGGGCAGCCCCGCTCAGGGCAAGGCGTAAGCGCGGCACCGGAGAGCACGTGAGGATCATCACCTGGCTCCTCGTCCTCGCAGGCCTCGCGCTCACCGCGTTCGGCCTGGTCACCGTGCTCGGCCAGGCGGGCTCAGGTGCACAGCCGTGGAGCGCCGAGCTATCGGACAACTTCGTGTTCATCAAGGTCCTCCCGTTCGTGCTCGGGCTCGGCGTTGCCGCCGGCTTGCTGATGGCGAGGACCTACGGGCCGAAGGTGCGCTCCGACGGGGCGATCCGACGATGGAGCCCCGGCACCGTATTCGGCCACGCCGTCCTCACGATCGGCTTCGTCCTCGCGCTGCCGACCGGCATGTGGCAGTACCTCGGCGGCATCCTCGACGTGAACCTGCCGATCCCGATCTACCTCTTCTACCGCGTCCATTACATCGGTGCCGCGATCGTCCTGTTCGCCGTCGCGGCGTTCACGTCGTATCTCTGGATGACCGGCGACAGGTCGCTGCTGATCTCGCGGGGACAGTGGAGCCGCCATCTGCTCGGACTCGCCTACGAGCTGCCGCCGAGGATCCGGGCGCCCTACGCGAAGCTCCTGCGTGTGGACCTAAGCCAGCCGCGACCGTCGACCGGGCAGTTCACCTTCTACGAGAAGGTCGTCGAGTTCCCCAGCTGGTCGATCCTGCTCGCGCTGATCACGATCACAGGACTTATCAAAGCGGTCCGGTACCTCGTCCCGGTGCCCGGTCTTGTTCTATTTCTCGCGTCGACCTTGCACGTGGCGGCTATGGTGGGCATCGTGATCAAGCTGCTCGATCACCTTCGGTACACCTTCCCCCGTTGGCCCCTGATGGGCGCCATCGCCACGACCTGGGTCAACGAGCGCTACGCCCGCCTCCGGCACCCCGACTGGCTGCAGGCCGCCTCCAGCGGCCCGGTGCCGGCCGGGCGGCACGGCAGCGAGCGCAGCGGCTCGGCGGCGACCGGAGTGGTCGGGGGTAGCGACACATGAAGCCGCTGGTCGCCGTGTTGGGACTCGTTTGGAGCCTGGCGAATCTCGTTATCGCCTACTTTTTCGTGACCAGCGCCTTCGTCGCGAAGACCGCCGCGAAGGAAGGCATCCTGGCACAGTTGTCGCTTCTCATAGGAGGCGTGTTGATCGCAGCGTTCGCGATCCTTCTCGCTCGCGAGTGCGTCCGCATGTTCTCGCGAGCGGACGCCGCGGGGACGGCGTAGCCATGAGTCGCATGTACGCGCTACGTGTGCTGTATCTCGCGATGCTGATCCTGCTTCTCACGGCACACGCGAGCGCGATCGCCGCGGGGCCCATCCGTCAGCTCACGACAAGCACGGCAACGAACGTGCGGCCCGCCTGGAGTCCGGACGGCAAGAGCATCGCGTTCCAGAGCAACCGCGATGGTCCGTATCACATCTATCTGATGAACACCGACGGGAGCAACCTCCGTCAGCTCACGAGCGGCAACGACAACGACGACCGCCACCCGAACTGGAGTCCGGACGGCAAGACCATCGCCGTGGATACGGGTAGTGAGATACGACGCGAGATCGCGCTGATCGATGTCGCTTCGAAGAGTCGCACGCTGGTCACCAAGCTGGGCATGACGGCGCAGTTCCCGAGCTTCAGTCCGGATGGCCAGACCATCGCCTTCTTCCTCTACAACCTCGGCACGATGGACCTCTGGACCGTCGGCAAGGACGGCACCAAGCCCGCGGCGGTCACGAGGGAGCTCGCGACGGAGGCGAACAACCAGTGCACCTTCGCCTGCCACGCGGCGCGGTGGTCGCCGGACGGAAGTCGCGTGGCGTTCTCCGACGGCGACAACGCTCGCGTCCTATTGATGGCGTCCATGACGTCCGGCTCGCCGATACCCATCTCGCCGGCCGGCGAAAAGAGTCACTTCCCCATCTTCCTCGGTGATGGCCGGATCGTGTACGTGACCGAGACTGTGTCGCCCAGTCAGAGCTACACGGATCTCTGGATCGTCGATCCGAACAACACGACGGTGCCCCGGACGGAGCTGGCGCAGAACATCCAGGCGCAGGGCCCCTTCGAGCTCAACAAGGACGGCACCGAGCTGCTGTTCTTCTCGCCCCGCACGGGCAACTTCGAGATCTACGCCGTGACGCTCGACGCCGCAGGCAAAGCGGCTCTCGCGGAAAAGGCCGCGGTGCCAACAGGGTTCGGCGTGACGCGCACACCGACAACGCCGACGAGCTCCGTCCTCCCGTTCCAGGTCACGCCCGAGCTTGTGGTGCTCGGAGTACTCGCGCTCCTGGCCGTCGGTCTCGAGCTCACGGTGTGGCTCTACCGGAGGCGCCGCACCGCCTAGGGGCTCTTGTCGCCGCGGAAGAGTAGGTCGCGTCGTGATTTGGGTGCGCCCTTGCGTTCCTGCTCGGCAAGCCACTTCGCTCGTTTTGGCGAGGACGCGGCCGGATCGGATGGATCGATCTGAGCCACCGCGTCGGCGGGCCGGGCGCTCACGGCCGCCTTCTCGTCTTCCAGCTGTTTCGAGATGTCGGTGAGCTCATCGAGGATCAGCTGGAGCTCGCTTGCGTGCAGCTTGCTGAACGCGCGGATCTGCTGCTCGACACGCCGCAGACGAGCGGAAAGATCCTGGGTCACAAGATGTCGCTCCCGCGGTGGGTCATGATCTTTGGCGCGCCGGGCTGCACCCTTTCCGCGAAAAGCGTTTCGCCGCGCTCGATCTCCTCCAGTAGCGCGGCGGCGGCGGCGGGCGCCTCCGCCCGGGTCGTCACGATGAGGCGCGCGCCCGTCTGGAGGGCCTCTGCGGCCTCCCGAAGCTCGGGCGGCACCACGAGGACTTCGAACGACTCAGGCAGGGCCTCGAGTGGGAAGAGGCGTACGCGTATCCGGAGGCCGGCCTTCTCCATCACACGCTCGAAGCGGTGGAAGATGGCGAGCCACGGCGTCGGGAGCTCGGCCTGGCTGAACGCGCACACGATCGTCTGGACGAGCTGGCGCTCGTAACCCTTCGAGGTTTGACCGCTCAAAGGTCGGTCACTACCGTCGCCGGCATGGACGACGACAAAGCCCTCGAGATAGCCACCAGGGCCGCCTTTCGGGGCGGTAGGACCGCTGTGGCGCGGCTCGGCAGCCCCGGGTACCTCAAGTGGAAGGGCCAGCGCGATGTGGTCACCGAAGCCTCCTTGGAAGTCCAAGAGCAGATCGTTTCAGTCCTCCAAAAGGAGTGCCCCGACGATGCGGTCCTCGCTGAGGAGGGGCCAGAAGACGAGCCGCTCGCAGTCGACGCGCCGCGGCTCTGGATCATCGACCCCATCTGTGGAAGTCTGAACTTCGCGCAAAGCATACCGTTCTTCGCTGTCTCGGTCGCTCTGCGCGTCAACGGTCTATTGCGCGTCGGCGCGGTGTACGACCCGGTGCGTGACGAGATGTTCTCGGCGCGACTCGGTGACACGGCCCTCCTCAATGGAAAGCCGATCAACGTCCTGACAGTCGCCCTCGGCCCCGAGTTCTGGGAGCAGGCCTGGGTCGCCTGTGACCTGCCCCACAGCGGTCCTCGCCTCAAGGAGGCACTTCAGACGTTTGGCATCGTCTCGCAAGAGGTCCTGCACCACGTGGTCCTCGGCTCTCCTGCGCTGGCGCTCTGCTACGTCGCCGCGGCGCGCCTCCACGCGTACTGGAATCTGGACGCCCAGCCATGGGACGTCGCGGCCGCGGGAGTCATCCTGAGCCAGGCGGGCGGCATCATCACCGACGCTGACGGTAGCTCGTGGCTGCACTCGGACGGCAGCTACGTCGCAGCCAATGCCGTATCGCACAAGTGGGCACTGCAAACGATCAAGTGGCAGCGGGAGCAAAACCGGGCCCGGGCCTGAAAGACAGTGGGGCGGCGACCACACGGTGACCCTACTGATTAGGCACGTGCCTACTTGCATTTTGATTACCAGGCCATCATGATGCATGTCTGGTATTCCGTCTGTATCT